>JBJTRB010000263.1:0-4148 GCA_046075925.1 Bacteroidota bacterium
AGAAAGAAAATAAAGGAGTGAAAATCCGATTCGATATTTTAAAAAAACGGTCAGTTAAAACAGTAGGAAAAACACAAAGGATGCAGAATCAACCTTTCAACTTCTCCTCTATCGACTGGATCAGGCAATGAATCACTTTTATGTGCACTTCCTGAATACGATCTGCGAATCCGTCATGCAAGACTCGGATCTCCACATCACTCCATGCAGCCAGTTTGCCGCCGTCTTTACCCGTAAGCGAAACGACCTTCATGCCTTTTTGACGAGCAGCCTCAGCCGCCTTCAATACATTAGCAGAATTACCGCTTGTGGAAATGGCGAGTAGGATATCCGTTTCTTTACCGACGGCTTCAACGTAACGCGAGAAAACATGGTCAAAGCCGTAGTCGTTTCCCACACAGGTGATGTGCGAAGGGTCAGAAATGGAAACTGCAGGAAGTGCACGTCGATTTTCGCGAAAGCGACCTGACAACTCTTCCGCAAAGTGCATGGCATCGCACATGCTTCCACCATTACCACAGGAAATGATCTTGCCCCCGGATTTCATGGCATCCACCATGACCGCTACTGCCTGTTGGATGGAAACGATATTATCGGGATTGGACACGAAAACACTCAAAACATCGGCTGCTTCCTTGAGGCTGTCAAGTATCTGATTTCTTACTTCCATATAAATCCTAATTTGAATGCAAGGTAACAAGCAGAAGGCAATTGACGCAGCTATTACTTATCTTACCCCCTGATATTCACATCCTTTCAACTTATTCTATGAAATTACGGACCTTCCTACTCCTGTTGCTGCTTCACTCTTCGACATCCCAGGCCGCAAGCTTCGGTCCCGGTTATGTGATGATAGGCGGAGGATTGGAATACGGCGCTGCATTCGTGATTCTGGACGATCCTGATGCTACTACCGAATCAAACGGTTATCAGATCTTCAGAAACGTTCCTGCAGCACTCGAGGTGGGAATAAACGAGCACATGGGCATGGGCCTCCAATTCAGGAAATGCAAATATCTAGGTGAGGGAGATTCGATCAAGGCAGGCTCCATCGACTATGGCATTTTCTTCAACTACCATTTCGTAGTGACAAACCAGACCAATTCATTCGCAGGAATACGAGCCGGCATTTCCGACTTATCCTTTGAAAAGACACGTACAGCTGAGACGTTCGAGAAAAAAGGGCCGGCATTCCAACTGTATGGCGGCGTAAACATGCTCATCGTGAGCAAGCTCGGGCTACAATTGACACTTGGGCTGAATAGTTCCATCTATAAGGATGGCGAGTTAGTCGACCCTCGGTCTCCAATCGTAAAGCAGTATGGAGTAAGCATTCATGGACTGGACATGGGGATGGGTATTTTCTTCATCCTATAAAAAGCAAACAGGGAGCCCAAGCTCCCTGTCGCAACCAATTAACCTCAGTTTGTTTAACCAAAAAACCGTCCGCTGAGGCGCGGACCAACCATGAGACGATACAAGAGTAACTCATGGCGCACCTGAAGGCAATTATGTATGGCGAAAAGCCCCCCAAAATGGGCGAACGATGCTTATCCGGCTGTGGGAAGCGGGGTGTAAAACTGCAAGCCTCCGGGATCGTACCGGTAAAATTTGGACTTACCTTCGAACATGCCTTCTTCCCAGGTAATAAAAGACGCTTCGCTCAAATCCCTCAACACCTTTGGCGTTGATATCCGGTGCGAGTATCTGGCCGCTGTAAATGATGAAAACGAATTAGTCCATTTACTGGCGGACAGTGCTTTCAAAGACCTGCCTAAACTCGTAGTAGGCGGCGGTAGCAACCTGTTGTTCACAAAAGATTTTCCCGGACTCGTCATCCTGAACAGGATAAAAGGAATCCATGTGGTCAGCGAACAAGAAGATACGGTCGTAGTCAGAGCCGGCGCAGGGGTCGTATGGCACGACTTGGTGCTTTTCACTGTCGAACATGGTTGGGGAGGACTGGAAAACCTATCCTTGATTCCCGGCACTGTCGGGGCTTCGCCCATACAGAATATCGGCGC
Source organism: Bacteroidota bacterium (assembly GCA_046075925.1). GTDB lineage: Bacteria > Bacteroidota > Bacteroidia > AKYH767-A > 2013-40CM-41-45 > Pollutiaquabacter. Next base: position 2,025 of record JBJTRB010000263.1, read on the forward strand.
CTACGGAGTAGAAATAAAAGATTGCTTTACAGAATTATCAGCTGTTTCAATCAAGGACGGATCCAGACGTGTATTCAATGCGGAAGAATGCCGGTTCGGCTACCGGGATAGCCTTTTCAAACGAGAAGCCAAAGGAGCGTATGTCATCACCTCCGTTTCCTTTCGTCTGTTGAAGCACCCTGTCATCAAAACAGAATACGGAGCCATCCGTGACCGGCTTGCCAAAGAGGGCATTCACCACCCGACGATTTCAGACGTCAGTCGTGCTGTGATTTCCATCCGCTCATCCAAGCTGCCAGACCCTGCTCAATTGGGTAATGCAGGCAGTTTCTTCAAGAATCCGGAAGTGCCGCAACAGCTGTTCGAGTCGATCAAAATGATTCATCCCGATCTTGTCGCTTACCCAACCGCGCAAGGAACCGTGAAACTCGCCGCCGGATGGCTGATCGAGCAATGTGGTTGGAAGGGCATGAGATCGGGCAATGTCGGTATGCATGAAATGCAGGCACTCGTCCTGGTCAATTACGGAGGCGCAAGCGGCGAGGAGCTGATAGCCCATGCACGCAGAGTACAGCAAAGTGTAAAAGAGAAATTCGGAGTCGAACTGGAAATGGAAGTCAATATCCTCTAAGACCTCAGGCTTTTATTTCCTTGAGCTCTTTGGCCGCATCACGGGCTTCGTTCTTCAATTCAGAAAGCAGATTCACCAAACCGCCTGTCTCAGCGGTCCGGGCTTGTACTTCCAGCTGACGGCACACTTCGGCAAGACGCAAAGCACCGATATTCAACGCTGAGCCTTTCAGCTTATGAGCCTGAGCCGAAAGCTCCTGCAGGTTGCCATAGCGTAATTCCTCTTCTATGCGTTCAACCACCTGTTCAGCCTGATCCAAGAACATACGAATCACCTTAAGGAAAAAATCAGGATCGCTTCCGATGGTCATTTCACGCAGGCGATCGATGACTGTGCGATCGATAACGGCTTTTACAGGACTTGTCGCTTTACTCTCACGCACCTCGACTCCACTTCCTCCCCACTTCCTGATCTGATCTACGATTTCCTCGATCATGAACGGCTTTGAAATATAGTCGCTCATTCCAGCTTCCAGACATTTCTCCTTGTCTCCTTCCAACGCGAAGGCGGTCATAGCGATGATATACGGCACCTTCGGAAGCGCCATTTTCTGCAAGATGAATCGTGTCGCCTCCAAACCGTCCAATTCAGGCATCTGAACATCCATGAAAATCAGATCGAACTCTTCTATTCTCAACCGATCAATCGCCTCGCGGCCATTGGAAACTATGGCCGGCTTATATCCCAATCCTTCGAAGATGTTCATGGCCAACTTCTGGTTGATTTGATTGTCTTCGGCGATCAAAATTCTGGCTGGAATGGATTGCCCCAACTTACTTGATACAGCCTTAAGTCCTTCTTCATGACGTGCTCGTTGATGACCTTCGATGGAGAAGACTCCGATCAAAATATCCAGCACCTTGGAGCGATCGACATTCCGAGGAATGACAGCTGAAATGACGTCGTTCGTGTAGTTGAAAACCATCTGCCCGGTCTGTTCGGCATTGAACAACACCACCGGCATTTTGTCTTTCGACGCGATGGACCTGACACCTTCTGCAACCAGCAATGGATTTCCCGAAATGAGTTGCGCATCCACCAACACCAGATTGAACTGCTCGGGTCCACGAAGTATCGCATCCACCTGTGCCGGATCATACAACACTCTCGGCTGAAGATTCCAGCGTCGGAAATAACTCGCATACGTATCGGCTTCTGTACGATCGTCACTGACGATGAGTACGTGCGCATTGGCAAGTCGACCGGCAGCCGACCGGCTGTCACGGCCTCCTTCGCCCATACCGACCACCTCGGTGCGTAAGGTAAAGGAGAACACTGAACCCTCGCCCGGCTTGCTCTTCGCCCAGATGGTGCCGCCCATCAACTCCACGAGGTTTTTACAGATGGCCAATCCAAGACCGGTACCTCCGTAGTTCCTGGCAGTGGAAGCGTCCACCTGCGAATAGGTCCGGAACAACCTGTCCATCCTATCGGCCGGGATACCGATTCCCGTATCCTTGACTTCGAAAAGAAGTTGCACCTGATTGTCGATG
>JBJTRB010000264.1:0-3801 GCA_046075925.1 Bacteroidota bacterium
ATCGGTTCGACTCCGATATTCTCCACTTTAAAGCCCTCTTAAACGAGGGCTTTTGTTTTTTTCGTTCGATTTCAGCTCCTCTTACCGGCAGGAGTGATTCCAGAAGGCTCTACCAGCGCGGACTTTAGTTGGAAATCCGCATTGATTCAGTTACATTGCTTCATTAACCATTCATTCATTTCAATAGACATGAAACGACTATTACTCGTTATCGCCGCTTGCTTGCCCGGCCTTTTTTCGTCAGCGCAGTGCACCACCACCAACGCTACATCGTGTACCTGTCCGACTACAGGTGCGACTGATTGCGATCTTTTGCCTGATATCGTTGTTTCCAGAGATGCGCTGACCAACAGCGGAGGATACACGGAATACCCTCAATTCAGCGCTGGCACGAGCCAGGCCAGCCAAGGTGCTGATGACGGACGTTTGCGCCTGAACGGATCGACCCCGAATATCGGTTTCGGTCCGATCGAAGTGCGTGGCGCTTCAAAGTGGGTCTGCGGTACAGACACCTTCACCACGTACCCCGGAGCAGGAGGTTGTCCTGGTGGCACGGATCCAAAGCAAGTTGTGATGCAGCGTATCTATCACAAAAACGGAACGCTCATGCAATATTCGGATCGTGTGGCCGGAACCATGACCTATCATCCTACGCATGGTCACCAACACGTCAATGGTTGGGGAGTATATACCCTGCGCTTGCAAAACCCGAATGAACCGGATCCTACCAAATGGCCCATCGTTGGCCGGGGCTCCAAGCTTGCCTACTGCTTGTTGGATCTTAGCAGCTGCAACTCAAGCACCGGTTATTGTCGCGACTCCGTTAACACGGTATTGAACTCAACTAACCTTCCTAACTACGGTCTTGGAGGTGGTGCATATGGCTGCTCCAACACCCTGCAAGGCATTTCCGCTGGCTATGTGGACACCTATTCCAAATCGCTGGATGGCATGTGGGTGAACATTCCACTGGGAACCTGCAACGGAACCTATTACATCGTCATCGAAATCGATCCGAACAACAACTTCCGGGAGCAGAACGAAAACAACAACGTCATGGCTGTTCCCATCACATTGACACGTCAGAATGCTTCCGGAACCGGCGTAGCAGAAATCACTGCCGATCGCGCACCGGTGATCTCCGCTGGTGATGCCGTCACGCTTTGGGCGAATGCAGGCTACTCCTACCTATGGTCCACCGGTGCAACCACCCAAACCATCACGGTAACGACTGCCGGCTCCTACTCTGTAACCGTGAACGGTCCATGTGGTACTGCGACCTCCGCACCCTACCAGGTGACGGTGGCACAGGCACCAGCAGCGCCAACGACTACGTCTTCTACCTTATGTGGAAGCGGAAGCGCCACGCTCACAGCGCAAGGAAGTGGTACAATCAACTGGTACACTACCTCAACCGGTGGAACACCCGTTTTCACCGGCAACTCGTTTACGACACCTCAACTCACTTCATCAACCACCTATTATGCTGAAAACGTCAATACGACTGTTCAGCCGGTGAATAGCACAGGTCCAGCCTCCAATACCATCGGAACGGGCGCTTATTACACGGGAACTACCAATCAATATCTTGTGTTCAATGCTTACTCCAGGTTCATCCTACAAACTGTACGTGTGTACGCAGGGGCTAGCGGTTCAAAGACGTTCATCCTGTATGACAAGGACATGTCGACCACGCGCAGTACGACCGTCAGCCTTGCGGCAGGTGTAAACGTAGTGACGTTGAACTGGGACGTACCTGCTGGCGACTTCTACCGACTGCAGGTATCCGGTGCCGCGAACCTTTATTACAGCACGAGCGGCGTAAGTTATCCTTACACGGTTCCAGGCATCCTGCAGATACATAATTCTTCTGGCGGACATAGTCAATATTTCTACTGCTACGATTGGAAAGTGAAATCACCCGACATCGTTCAGACCAGCAGCCGCACACCAGCAACCGTTTCAATCGGAACCAACGGACCAACGGTTTCTTGTGCAGCTTCAAACGTGATCAACTGCACGGTACTTACTTCCACCGTTACTGTACAGGCTACCCCTTCCTCCGGATCCACCATTACTGGCTATGCGTGGAACACCGGTGAAACCACCTCCAGCATCACCGTGACTTCCGGAGGCACTTATACGGTAACAGTGAGTCAATCAAACGGCTGCTCAGTCACATCATCTGCAACTGTCCTTGTCGACAATTGCATTCCAAGCGTATCGGCATCTAACAACGGACCTATCACGTGTACCAACCCATTAAGGACCGTTTCAGCCACTGCGACAGCCTGCCCGAACAACACCATCAGCTACAGCTGGTCAACCGGTTCGACTGTAGCTTCTTTCTCCACAAGCACTACTGGAACCTACACGGTAACCGTAACGCAATCGAATGGCTGTACGGCAAGTGCCAGCACCGTTTTGAGTGCGAACATCACTCCTCCCGTGGTTTCGTGTGCAGCGCTTCAGGCCATCACTTGCTCCTCGCCAACTGCCACCATATCCGCTAACGCAACCGCATCAGCAGGGAACAGCGTTACCGGTTATTCTTGGAGTCCTGGTGGTCAGACAACAGCATCGATCAATGTGAACAATGGCAATCAGTACACCGTGGTAGTAACTCAAAGCAACGGTTGCACCGCTTCCACCTCTTGCTCCGCCGCAGTCGACACCTGTCGCCCGACCGTTTCTGCATCCAATAACGGACCGATCACCTGCACCAATAGCATAAGGACCGTCTCTGCAAATGGCATCGCATGCAACAGCAGAGCACTTTCCTACCTCTGGTCGAACGGGGCCAATACCGCATCATTCAACACCTCCGCGGCCGGAACCTACACTGTGAATGTCACCCAGTCAGTGAATGGATGTACCGCCTCCTCATCGACGACCCTGACTGCCAGCAATACTCTGCCTACAGTGACCTTCAGCGGATTGGCATCGTCCTATGCCGACAACGCAGGACCTGCAACGCTTACCGGTTCGCCTTCCGGTGGCACCTTCAGCGGAACTGGAATATCTGGTAACCAATTCTACCCATCGGTAGCAGGAGTAGGCGGCCCTTACTCCATCACCTATTCTTTCACCGACCTGAATGGATGCACGGGATCCCAGACACAAACAACATCGGTTTATGCATCGCAGACCTACAACTGCGGTGTGCCTACCAATCTGACCGCCACCAACATCACCGGAACAACAGCCATCATCGGCTGGAGTTACGCCACTGCTCCCTCTTTCCGCTTGCGTTACAGAAAGACAGGCAGTAATACCTATCTCTACAAAACCTTCTCCCCAGCTACAGGCGTATTCACCTACCAGCTGACCGGACTGAAACGCAATACCAGTTACGAGGTGACCCTGCAAACAACTTGCACGAGCGGCAGCAGCGCTTTCAGCCTGCCAGTCACCTTCCGTACCACTTCCGCTACCGTACGACTGACCGCTGGCAGCGGTGCTTGGTCTGAAAACCAGAATTGCTTGCTCTACCCGAATCCCGCCAGTGACGTGCTTTACTTCGCTTGTGATAACCTGGAGGAATCGACAGTAGTGAAGTGGGAGATTTACGATGTGGTCGGCAAACTGATGACTTCCGGATCTGATAATCTGGGGCAGATCGATGTTTCGCAGTTGGCAAAAGGCACTTACTTGCTGAAACTATCGACGGAAGATGCTTCTGAATCCATCCGATTCATCAGACAGTAATATCTGACTGATTCGTAGTCTGAAGTGCAACATAAAACAAAGCCCTGACAAGTAGCCTTACTCGCCAGGGCTTTGATTTTAGTAGTCGTTCCG
>JBJTRB010000265.1:0-2926 GCA_046075925.1 Bacteroidota bacterium
AAGGCTTCATCGATTTCCGGATCGACCAATGTGAAACGCAAACCCGTCGCAACGGTGAAGTCGTTCCGATAACAGGCGATAGCCGATGGAAAATTCGGTGAAATCATAAACAGATCCATCCGTCCGTCGCAATTGTAATCGTAGCTGAGCACCCATCGGTTGATCCTGGGGAAAGCGCTGGCATACTGTGGAGCGTACTCCCAGGTGTTGTAACCCTGAACGCCTTTGTTGCGGAAGCAGGATAGGCGGTTGTTCTGTCGGTCGAAACTGATGAGATCCATGGTGCCATCGCCATCCAGGTCCATCGAAGAGAAAAGTGGAAAACTGATACCGCCGGCCCACGGCATGGGCAGCTGTTGACCGTTTTCGACTACGGGAATGGTGTCATTCACCTGAAACCGCATCCGCGCAACGGTGGATTGGGTTGTGACAAACAGGAGGAAGAAAGGCAACAGCCGGAGAGGGGATTTCACGTTCATGTCTTGTACAAGGTACGGAGGATTGCCCTTGTATTTTCGCCTGTCTGTCGATGAATAACCGACTTTTAATGAACGGGCGATTGTGTATCTTGGGATGAAACTTCACGCCATGCCCTCTTTCGACATCGTCTCCAAAACGGACCTGCAGCGTCTGGACAACGCCATCAATACCGCCATCAAAGAGATAAAGAACCGGTTTGATTTTTCTGGTTCAAAAACCGAAGTGGAGCTCGACAAGAAGGCGATGATGATTCACATCGTCACGGAGGACGACATGCGCATGAAAGCGGTGGAAGGGATGATCATCGGTCGGATGGTGAAGCAGCAACTGGATACCACGTGTCTGGATTTCGGAAAAGAGTTGTATGCATCCGGCAACATGGTCAAGAAGGACATCCAGGTAAAGCAGGGCATCGACAAGGAAACCGCCAAGAAGATCGTGAAGTACATCAAGGACTGCGGTAAAAAGGTCCAGGCATCGATCATGGACGAACAGGTGCGGGTGACAGGAAAAAAAATCGACGACCTGCAGGAGATGATCGCGTTGCTGGAGAAAGAGAGTTACGGACTGCCGTTACAGTTCGAGAATTATCGGAATTGAATGTCTTCAGGTGGTTTTCACCAATTATTGTAGTCAACTCGCCAAGTTTTGGATCGGGTTTGGACTAATTTCTGAATCGACAAGCTATTTTTTTGCAACTTAAGAAGTTAGGTTCTTAAAACGGCTAAAGATTAGTTTTTACATATACCGTCCAGCACATGATGAAGCGACTTCGATTCCTGGTGACATTATTGTCCCTTTCCTGCACCAATGTTTTTTCACAGATATATTGCTCCGTACAAGGGACTACATTCTGTGCCAATGACACCTTTGCAGTGACATTCAATTCTTACCTCGCAAATCCTGGTAACATTTACTCCGTGGAGTTAGGATATGTTTTTGCAGGCCCTAACCCTCAAATCAACTTCACAGGAACAATAATAGGCTCCCTAGCTTCAGATACAATCTATAATAACAGTACAGGGACCATCCTGTGTACGCTGCCGCCCATGTCCGGCATTCCCATGGGAAGTGCTGTAAGGGTCAGGGTGAATTCCAGTGATCCGAATAGCATAGGTACTGACAACGGAGTTGACCTTTTCTTCAACCCAACACCTTCCGTAACTGCCAATCAAGGGCTGCTTCCATGCTATGGCGGAAACAATGGAATCATCTACGCCTCAACGGGGCAAAACGGTCCGGATACGACAATCTCATGGTCTTGGATTCCGTTCGTGAACCACCCGAGCCCTTTGGAACAATACACAGGTATCGACCTGCTGGCGGGTGATTACCTGATCACTGCTACTGACACTAACGGTTGTTCATCGAGCGTGAGCATCACGTTGAACGAACAAAGTCAGATATCTGGAAGTCTGACGAGTTCAATGCCCGGCTGTTTCGGAGACAGCACCGGATCTGTCACAGTCGACAACCCTACTGGTGGAACTCCTTTTTACGGTTTCGGTAGCCAGCAATCTTATTACAAATTCAATCTTTACAGCAACGAAACTCTGATTGATAGTAATCAGACAGGTTTTTTCAACCATTTGACTTCAGGTGCCTACCAGATCGAAGTGAAAGACGCGAATGACTGCGCTTCAAACCTCAATGCCTTCCTGGAGGAGCCGATGCCGATTGTTTTTACAGTCACGCCAGACAGCCAGGGTGTCTGCATATCAGCCTTCGGAGAGGTCACTTTGAACACTGAGGGCGGCACTCCTCCATACATCACAAGCGGAGATTCCACTGCCGGGCTAGGTCCGGGCATCTATAACTACTATGTCATGGATGCGAACGGTTGCTCGGATACTGCAGTAGCCCAGCTTACTTCCTTTCAGTGTATTACCACCAGCATCATACCGCCACCCAACGGTAAGCAGACATCAGCACTGGGACCTGAACTGGTATACTTGTACCAAGTCTCTGATTCCATAACTGGCTTGGTGGAGGCGAACGAAAATGATACTACCTTATTCGAGTTGTTGGAGAACAAGGTGAGAATAGAAGTGATTGCCAATGAAAACAAATATGATACGTTACTTTATTTGTTGCAGAACCCCTATTACGGCATGACAGATCTGATTAACAATGGAGATAACAACCTTGTGATCACTGGCACCTTCCCGATTCGAAATCTACCTCGCCTGGAAGCGATATCAGGAATCAACTCTTTAATCAATTACGTTCGTCCGTATCTGCCTCCTGTCAACAACCGTGGTATTGTGGAGACATTGGGCGATCAGTCCATGAAATCCGACTCGGCAAGAATTCTTTTCAATGTTGCCGGCGAAGGAGTGAAGGTGGGTGTCATTTCGGACAGTTACAACAAGTTACCTGGCAATAAAGCTGCCATCAACGTACTCAATGGCAATCTGCCCGGCAACTCTACCAACAATGTGAATCC
>JBJTRB010000266.1:0-2624 GCA_046075925.1 Bacteroidota bacterium
CGTTCCATCTGGAGTCGGAAAGAAACGCGCCACGCACCTCGTCCGTCAAGACCGAGGAGGAAGTCGAAAAAAAGGATACCCCGGTCGATTCATCTGAAAAAGAACCTGTAGTATCCGAGAGCACTGCGGTGGTACTTACCGAGCAGGTGTTTTTAAGCGTACAGCTGATTATCTCTTCGACCAAGCTGGAAAAGGACAATCCGCGTTTCAAAGGGTTGAAGGGAGTATGGGAAGAGAAAGCCGAGAAGTTTTACAAGTATCACGTTGGTCATTTCCGTTCCATGGAGGATGCTGTCGCTATGCAGACAGATGCACGAGCGAAGGGGTTCAAAGATGCATTTGTCGTGGCTTTCAAGGGCGACAAACGGATTCCCGTGGCGGAGGCAAGGGAGCAACTAAAAAAAGACACTGCCAAATAAACCGTACTTTTAACCGAGTTCCATTCCGAAAAATTCTCCAATCCCTATGCGTTTATCAAAAGAAGCCAAAATCGGGCTCATCATCACCTCAGGAATCGCTCTGCTTTTCTGGGGATTGAATTTTTTGAAGGGAAGGGACTTTTTCAGCAGCCAACTGAAGGTCTACGCGGTGTATGATCACATCGATGGACTGGCGCCTTCCAACCTGGTACAGGTTAATGGTATGAAGATCGGAACGGTGCGTCGCTTGGATCTGATGGAGGATCTTTCAGGCAGGATCCTGGTTACCATGAACATCAGCAGCAAGGTGCATATCCCCAAGAATTCTACAGCTCAGATTTTCAGTTCGGACCTGCTTGGTACCAAAGGCATCCGTTTCGTGTTCGGCGATAGCAAGGAAGAACTCGTGGATGGAGATACTCTTGTTTCGGATATTCAAAAAAGTCTTACTCAGGAAGTAAGCCAGCAGGTCGCTCCGATCAGGGAAAAGGCCGAGAACATTCTTTCCTCCATGGATTCTGTACTCGTGATTGTCCGGACAGTGTTCAACGAGTCAACCAAGCAGAATCTGCGCCGTTCGTTCGAGAGCATTTCCAATTCGCTCGCATCGATTGAGAGCCTGACCGGATCAATGGACAAGGAGCTGACCCGCGAGGGACGACTTCATAATCTATTCTCAAACATCGAATCGATTTCAGCCAACTTGCGTCAAAACAACGAACGCATCTCCAACATCATCGAGAATTTCTCAGCCATGAGCGACACGCTGGCAGGCTCCAAACTGACGGAAACACTCGAGAACACCAGGCGCACCCTCGAGGGAACGTCTGCACTGCTGGAGAAAATCAACAAGGGAGAAGGAACGTTGGGGCAGCTTGCCGTCAACGACAGCCTCTATCACAACCTGGACAATACCGCAAGAAACCTGGACGCGCTCATTGTGGATTTCAAGGAGCATCCGAAACGATATGTCCAGTTTTCTGTTTTTGGTAAAAAGGATAAGTGATAGGACACGCACATGATCGCTCAACTGCTCTTTCTTCTGTTGTCAGTCACCGCCATCGGTGTATTTGTCCGAAACATCCGTAAAGTCATCCGAAACATCCGTTTGGGAAGACCGACCGATCGCAGCGATCGATCCGGCGAGCGATGGATCACCATGTTGCGGGTCGCCCTGGGTCAGTCCAAAATGGTCGTTCGACCGGTTGCAGGTGTCTTTCACATCTTCGTTTATGTGGGTTTTGTGATCATCAACCTGGAAGTAATGGAGATCATTATCGACGGATTATTCGGTACCCACCGTGTGTTTTCGTTTATCGGTCCGGCGTACGACTTCCTCATCGCCTCCTTTGAAGTACTTGCCTTTTTAGTGCTCGTGGGTGTCGTTGTTTTCCTGCTGCGCCGCGAAGTGATCCGTCTCCGTCGTTTCACCATGCCGGAGTTGAAGGGCTGGCCAAGGACCGACGCGACCATCATTCTGGTTACCGAAATCCTGCTGATGTCCGCCTTCCTATGCATGAACGCAGCTGACTCCTTGCTGCAGGAGCGAGGCATCGAACATTACATAGCTGCGGGGGCTTTCCCTGTTTCCTCTTGGTTGATTCCTTGTTTCTCAGACTGGTCTGATACGGCTTTGATCCTGCTTGAGCGTGGTTGCTGGTGGTTCCATATCATCGGCATTTTCATTTTCCTCAACTACCTGCCATACTCCAAGCACTTGCATATTTTCCTTTCCTTCCCCAATACCTATTACTCCAATCTCGATCCCAAAGGAAAATTCTCGAACATGGACTCGGTGACCCGGGAAGTCAAACTCATGCTCGATCCGTCGTCTGTTCCCTCTGATGCAGGTGCTCCTGGCCGCTTCGGTGCCAAGGATGTCCGTGACCTGACGTGGAAGCAGTTGATGGATGCTTACTCGTGTACGGAATGCGGCAGATGCACTTCCGTTTGTCCGGCCAATCTGACCGGCAAAGCACTTTCGCCCAGGAAGGTCATGATGGATACGCGTGACCGATTGGATGAGGTAGGCAAGGGGATCGATCAAAAAGGACTTGATTTCGACGATGGTAAATCACTCCTTGACCGTATTTCCGAAGAGGAGATCTGGGCCTGCACCAGCTGCAATGCGTGCACTGATGCGTGTCCGGTGAATATCGATCCGCTCTCCATCATCATGGATGTTCGGAGGTATTTGGTCATGGA
>JBJTRB010000267.1:0-5362 GCA_046075925.1 Bacteroidota bacterium
TTTCTGTTTCAGTACCGATATTCACCGTTTCAAATGCCTTTGGGAATTCGGACATGCCAGCAGCAAAAAAAGCATCTGCCACATCCTTGACGTGAATGTAACTTCTCAAAGGGGTAAAGACACCTTACAAATCGGTAATCTTACCCCTTTGAGAAGTTACATTCACGTCAAGGATGTGGCAGATGCTTTTTTTGCTGCTGGCATGTCCGAATTCCAAAAGGCATTTGAAACGGTGAATATCGGTACTGAAACAGAAAACTCTGTTCAGGATATCATTGACCTTATCGCTGAAATTTCAAATAAGAAACTTCAGACGTATCAGGATCCGGCAAAGATCCGAAAAGTCGACCGACCACGTCAGTTGGCATCTCTGGAAAAAACTAAAAGGTTGACCGGCTGGTATCCGAAAAGGACGCTGAAAGAAGCCCTCGAAGATGCTTTTATTGAAATCGTAAATGGCTGAGCGGATCAATATTATCATTCCTTCGTTGGGAAGCAGTTCATGGACTGGGGGCTTCACCTATCAAGCCAATCTGATAGAAGCCTTGAAGACCAGAGAGGATGTCAGGATTTTCCTGGTAAAGAATCTTGATGGCAACAACCAAGTGAATGGCAAGCGTCAATTCATCGCAAAGTGGACCCAGCGATACCATGCCGCGTCCTACAAACTCTCGATGTTTTTCAGAGGATACGATAAAAACCTAACCGATAAGATCAGGCGATTCGATACCTCTACCACCAATGCGTTGTTCACCCTTAATCACGCACATTTACGCTCGCAAAACAATATTTTGAGGCTCTACTGGATTCCTGACTTCCAGCACGTACATCTCAGTTACCTGTTCAGCGATGAAGAAATTAAAGAAAGGAACCAGAGATTCCATTCCGGATGCAAATACGCTGACGTGATCATCGTCAGCAGCAAGAACGCTCAAAAAGACCTTGCACGATTCGCGCCGGAACACCTGCACAAAAGCCAGGTGTCCAATTTCGTATCCAACGTGCCAGAGAACATTTGGGCAGAAGAGCCTTCCACCCTTCTTACTAAATACAATCTTCCTGAAAAATTCTTTTATCTCCCCAATCAGTTTTGGAAGCACAAGAATCACTTGACAGTGCTTGAAGCGCTTTGGAACCTCAAGAAAAGAGGTGTCATCCCGCACATCGTATTCACTGGCAATCCGACAGATTATCGGAATCCTGAATATATCGAAGAGCTGAAATCCAATATCAAAAAATGGGATCTGGAGAGCCAGCTTCATATTCTTGGCATGGTCGACCACAACGATGTCTTGCTACTCATACGTCAGTGCATCGCCATCATCAATCCGTCTTTATTCGAAGGATGGAGCACAACGGTCGAAGAATCTAAATCGATAGGTAAAAGAGCGATTCTTTCCGATATCGAAGTGCATCGCGAACAGAATCCGCCTGTCTGCGATTATTTCCCTGCCAAAGACCCTGTTGCACTGGCAGATATTCTGGAAAAGCGGTGGAATGAATTATCTGCCGGCCCTGATTGCAACCTGGAGTCCAGGGCAAGGACAGAACTACCCAGGCGCATTGCTGCATACGCTGACAACTTCATCAGGATCGTCAAAATAGGTCATGACTGCCAATTGGCTCAGACGGAAAAAACAGCTGTTGAATGAAGTCTCCGATCCTATTTCTTATTTACAACAGGCCTGAACACACCGGTCGGGTGTTTGAAGCCATCAGGAAAATGAAACCTGAAAAACTGTACGTGGCAGCTGATGGTCCGAAAAAGGGTAAAGCCGGTGATTCAGTAGCCTGCGAAGCTGCGCGAGCCGCCGCTACGCTGATCGACTGGCCTTGTGAACTGAAGACTTTTTTCCGAGAGGATAATGTAGGACTTAGTATTTCCATCCCTGAAGCCATCGACTGGTTTTTTGAAAACGAACAAGAAGGGATCATACTTGAAGACGACTGCCTTCCTTCTGCCGGATTCTTCCGATTCTGCGAGCAGATGTTGGATAAATACAGAGGTGAGAACCGGATTGCCCATATCAACGGTTCCAATTTCCTTCTTGGAAAGAAAAAGGGCATAAAAGGGTCTTATTATTTTTCCAATATCTATCATCCCTGGGGGTGGGCTACTTGGAAAAGGTCATGGCTTCATTTCGACGGAGAAATGAATGAGCTCGAGGAGTTCATCACCAACGATAAGATGCGCCATGTGACCGATAAGACCGCTTGGCGTGATGCTTATTACGGATTGCTCACCAGGACGAAAAGGAAAGAAATAGACACTTGGGACTATGCATGGTATTACAGCCTATGGAAGCATCAACGAATCAGCGTGACACCATCCGTGAATCTGGTTTGCAACATCGGATTCGGAAGTGACGCCACGAACACCAACTACAGCTATTCCCGTTTGGCGGGCATGAAAGCCCACAACATGCATCAGATTTCCGAGCCGAACGAAATACGAGTCAATAGAAGTGCTGATGATTTCGCCTTGAATGTCAAATTCAACGAGGGAAAAGGGACGATCATTGATCGTATCAGAGAAAAACTACGCATCATCATTAAGAACTGATTTTATTTTTTCGCCATGCATATACTGATATTCGGAGTCGGCCGTTCAGGAACCAAAGCGGTTCAATTGTACTTCTCTTATCTTCTTGCTAAACGCAACGGCAGGACCTGGATCAATTATGAGCCCTATTTCTGGCTAAACCGGAAAACAGGTTCGATCAACTACGAAGGACTTTATCATCACACCTCCTCTCCTAACCTTGCTTCATCACCAACTGAATTCACAAGAAGCCACCGTAGGTTTCTGAGTAATCTTTCTATTCATGAGGGGATGACAGTTACAAAATTCATCCGTGGCAATGGTAGAATCGGAGCGATCAAGGACTTGCTTCAGCCCGACTCGACAATCGTCATTGTAAGGGATCTTTACCAAGTGTTGACCTCGGTACTTAGGACCAATTGGGATTTCCTATCGGTAGGATTCGAATACAAAATGAATTGGGATAGTTTCATGCAGGAAGTACGAAGAAAGGGACTTGTTGAGAATTACGACTGGTGCGACAATCTTATAACCGACCGTATCGATCGTAATGCTTTCTACTGGTATGTCATGAACCTTGCGGCAATTGAATACCCTTCGAATGACGTCCACTTCATTGATTACGCTGAAATAGCAAAGGTTGAAATGCTGGCCAGACAACTATTCCAATCAGAAGATCTTCCTTCCATTTCCGATTCCATTTTTACCGGAGATTACATACATAGCGATTATCCCTTGCTATCCGAACAGCCTTCCTTTTCGACAAAGGAGCTACTGAATGGCATTTTTTACAAAAGCCAATTGACGGATAAATATGGGTTGTTTCTGCCTACAAGAAAAGTCGGAGATAGCGTCAAGTTGAATGAAGATTTCATTCTTATCGAACCTGCAGAACCGAGATCGACAAAAATTACGATTGAAAAAAAGGAGCTTTACGAATTCTTTAACCAGGATATATCCAAACGATTGGCCCAAAGGAAAACAGGTCAGGTAATTGGATCGAAGACCGTAGCATGAATCAGCAATGAATAAGAACCCGATTCGATGTTCGGCATGCCCTTCTGATAAACTAGGCGCTCTCGGCAAAGGATATCCTGAGCACCTGATGAAGTGCCATTCTTGTGGATTGGTGCAATTCACGATTCGCCCGACCGAAAAAGAGCTGATTGACCACTATGGCAATTATCCTGTCAGCGGCAGCCTATCTGAGATTACCAAAAAACGCTATTCAGAAATTCTAGATACATTCGAACCCTTCAGGAAAACCGGACGCATACTGGATATAGGTTGCGGAGAAGGATTCTTTCTGGAAGAAGCCAAAAAAAGAGGATGGGAAGTGCACGGCACCGAATTCTCCGACTTGTACATTCCAATCTGTGAAGACAAGGGTATTTCAATGAAGCATGGAAGATTGGATACTTCCCATTATCAGTCGAAGTCGTTCGATCTGATTACTTGGTTTGAAGTGATCGAGCACATCAATACGCCCAATGAGGAGCTGGGGAAATTCACCGAACTCCTTCGTGCTGGCGGGGCAGTCTACCTGACAACACCGAATATAGCTTCATTGTCACGGTATATCCTGAAAGGTAACTGGACGGCAATCACCTACCCTGATCACCTTTGCTACTATAGCCAATCCAGTTTGAAACGACTTTTCTCATCGCATGGGTTCAGTGCTGTCAGTGTCAAGACTACAGGCATATCCATCGGAAGAGTAGCTGATTCCTTGCGGAAACATTCTCGGCAAGAAGAACAGCATTTCCATGAAATCGACCGTCAATGGCAGGAACGACTCGAGAAACCCGGCATGATGCATTGGCTTAAATCATTCGCCAACAGCTTACTCGACATGACAGGTAAAGGTGACAGTCTGAAGGCTTTATTTCGATTGGAAGAGTGAATATGCCGACCTATCCACGAATATCGGTGATCATGCCATCGTACGGGCAAGCTGAATACATCGAGGCTTCCATCCGCTCGGTATTGGACCAAGGATATCCGGAACTCGAATTCATCGTGATAGATGGCGGTAGTACGGATGGAACTGTTGACATCATCAGGAGGTATGCTGATCGGATTTCCTATTGGATATCCGAGAAAGACAGCGGCCAAAGTCAGGCTATCAATAAAGGTCTCAAAGTATGTTCAGGTGAATTGATCACATGGCTTTGTAGCGATGACACCTACTTGCCAGGCACATTGGCAGCATTTTCGGAACTGTATCGGCAGCGCCCGGATGCTGGACTTTACCACGGGAAAAGCATTCTTTTCGGGCGCGACCGAAGGGAGAAAGTCATCGGCGCTTCACACGTAGACCTTCCATTGCGCTATTTTGCCTGCATACCTTTTCCTCAACCTGGATCATTTTTCAGTAGACATGCGATGGAGAAAGTCGGTTATCTTGACGAGTCGCTTCACTTTGCCATGGATTACGATTTATTTGCAAGAATAGCACTGGCAATGCCAGTTGTTTCCACCGAACAGGTATTCAGCAGGTACCGTCTGCATCCAGGCAGCAAGAGTATGAATCAGCTTGAAAAATTCACGGCGGAGTGGACAAAGGTTTTTTCGAGGTTCATCAATTCTGTCAATGCATCCGGATATTTGGTCGATTTACTGGGAAACTCGGGTTTTCTGGAAAAATCGGAAAAACCCTTCATTCATCACAAGGTGTTCACAGAGCTTGAGCTCAATAGGATTGCAAGCATATTTCTTTTCAATCAGTTGGTGATCCGTTATGAGATGACACAGAGAAAGGAAGCGTTGAGGATCATGGGAATTATCAAGAGCCTCGATGATGAATTCTATAAACATGAG
>JBJTRB010000268.1:0-5122 GCA_046075925.1 Bacteroidota bacterium
TATTACGTGCAATTCAAAGCGCAGGATGTCGTTCCGATCGATTCCATTCCATTGGTCAGCTTGGAAGGAGCCTTCATCCGCATCATTGGCCCGCCACCTGCAGCCTTGCAAGTCACTGCTTCCGGCAACAGCATCACGCTCGACTGGCAGCCGAGCGGATGTCCGAACGTCATCGGTTACAGGATCTATCGCCGACTCGGTCCTTATGGTGGTGTCATTGCTTGTCCGTGCGATAACGGAGCTCCTGCCTATGCAGGTTTCAGTCTGTTAGCCACCATCGATTCGGCGAACATCCTGACCTATCTGGATGATAATGGAGGTAACGGACTTTCGGTCGGTATCGATTACTGTTATCTGGTAACAGCGGTGTATCCGGATGGTGCAGAGAGTTGTGCATCACCTCAGGCGTGTGCTTCACTCAAACGCGATTTACCGGTGCTGACCAATGTCGATGTCCAACTGACGGATGCCGCAACCGGAGCCATTTATGTTGCGTGGAGTCGTCCCACCGAATTGGATACGGTTCTTTATCCGCCGCCATATCGCTACGTATTGAGGAGGTCGTCCGGTTTCTCCGTGTCATCACCTGCTGTAATTGTCCAATTCAATGAACTGAACGATACGACATACGTGGACACTGGATTGAATACTGTGGCCGGGGCATTCACTTACCAGGTGGAATTACTCTACACTTCGAATGGTGTTCTGGTCTCAAAAGGGAATTCGACTCCCGCCTCCAGCATCTTCCTGTCGCTCGTTCCCACCGACAACCGCATCGCGATGTCGTGGCGCTTGTCTGTTCCTTGGAACAATTCACGCTACGATATTTTCCGCAGCGACTCGTTCAACGGTACATACGATTCTCTGACCACGGTATCCGGCACCTCGTATATCGATTCGAATCTGGTCAACGGAAATCAGTATTGTTACTTCATCCGAAGTGTCGGAGGATATTCGCTTGACGGTTTCATCGATCCCATCGTGAACCGTTCGCAGCGCGTTTGCGGTACGCCTTTCGATAATGAGCCGCCTTGTCCACCTGTTCTGCAAGTGAACTCTTCCTGCAGGGAGCGACTGAACGAGTTGGTTTGGACCAATCCTAATAATACCTGCGCCAACGACGTGGTGCTGTATTACATATATTATTCTCCGGGTGATGCCTCCGGTTTCGAACGCATCGATTCGGTATTCGGTGCGACAGATACGTTTTATGTCCACTCCGATCTTCCGTCGGTCACCGGGTGTTACCGGGTTACTGCAGTTGATTCAGTCGGAAATGAAACAAGCGATCCCTATACCGTCTGTGTCGATTCCTGCCAACAATATGTGTTGCCATCGGTATTCACCCCGAATGGCGACGGGGTGAACGATGTCTTTCATCCATGTGACGAGACTACGGCGAGTGAGTTGCAACAGATCAACTGTCCTCCCTACAGGAATGTACGCGATGTCGATATGCGTATTTTCAATCGCTGGGGTCGACTGGTCTTTTCTACCACGGACCGTGATATCAATTGGGATGGTACGGAAATGCAGTCGGGAAATAAATGTGCGGACGGCACGTACTACTACACGTGTAAAGTCAACTTCTTTCGCCTGCAAGGTGTCGAGACGGTCGAGTTGCATGGAACGGTGTTGTTAATCGGTATCGAATAACCTTATTTCAGACCCATGTTCACCGGAATAATCGAAGCTGTCGGAACTGTCCAATCCCTGAATAGGGAAGGCGCTAATTTGCGAATCACGTTGAAGTCCTCTTTTTTCGATGAGTTGAAAGTGGATCAAAGCGTGGCGCACGATGGCGTCTGCCTGACAGTGGTCAGGGTTGAAAACGGCGAATACGATGTCGTCGCTGTCGATGAAACGCTGCGTCGCACGGCGCTCGGCTCCTGGAAAGCGGGTTCGCGCATCAACCTTGAGCGTTGCATGCGACTGGGTGATCGGCTCGACGGACACATAGTACAAGGTCACGTGGATACCACTGCGGAGGTGGTATCAGTTCAGGATGCGGACGGAAGCTGGAATTTCGCATTCAGGTTCGTAGGCGCTCCTGGTCATCCGACCGTTGAAAAAGGGTCGATTTGTGTGAACGGCGTCAGTCTCACCGTTGTCGATTCGACAGACAATGGTTTTTCCGTCACCATCATCCCATACACGTACGAGCACACGAATTTTTCATCCTTGAAGGTCGGCTCGATCGTCAACATCGAATTCGACATCATCGGAAAGTATGTCGCCAGGATGTTGGCGCAGAAATAAAAAAGGAATCTTTTAGGAAGACTTAAAACACCTTGCTCGCGATCTGGCAGGTGATCTCAGCATTGCTCATGGTGTAATAATGCAGACAAGGAACACCAGCCTGCATCAGCTCTTTTGATTGGCTCACACACCAGTCGATTCCTACTTCTCTTACTTGCTTGTCGGAGGTACAGCCTTCCACCGCATCGATGAGATCCTGAGGAATGTCGACATGGAAAATCTTTGGAAGTGCAGAGAGTTGCTTGGCGCTTGTCAACGGTTTCAATCCCGGTATGATCGGGACTTGGATGCCATTGTCGCGGCAGATCTTTACGAAGTCGAAATACTTCTGATTGTCGAAGAACATCTGGGTGACCACATAATCGGCACCGGCTTCGATTTTTGCTTTGAGGAAAGAAAGGTCTTTCGTCAAATTGGGCGCTTCGAAGTGCTTCTCGGGATATCCTGCAACTCCGATGCAGAAGTTGGACGGACTTACGTCCTTGAGGTCCTCGTCCAGGTAGATTCCCTTGTTCATGCCGACAACTTGCTGCACCAGATCCAAGGCGTAGCGATGACCGTTGGGGTGTGCTTCGAAGACAGGTTCCGACTTGATGGCGTCGCCACGCAGCAGCAGCACGTTATCGATGCCAAGGAAGCTGAGATCGATCAGCGCGTTTTCTGTTTCCTCCTTCGAGAATCCGCCGCAAATGATGTGTGGTACCGTGTCGACTTGGTAGTGGTTAATGATTGCTGCGCAAATACCAACCGTGCCAGGCCGCTTGCGCATCGAGATTTTTTCGAGCAACCCGTTGGGGTGCTTCTTATAAATGTATTCTTCCCGGTGATAAGTCACATCGATGAAAGACGGTTTGAAATCCATGATAGGATCCAGAATTTCGTAGATGCTCCGGATGCCTTTCCCTTTTAAGGGAGGAAGGATCTCGGCGGAGAACAACGTCTTTCCGCCGGCCCGGCGGAGGTGTTCGGTGACTTTCATAAGGAGCACGAATTTCCGAAAAAATCATGGAATCAGCCCGGTTATTCGTGCAGGAGTAGGCTTTTTCAGGGTCGCCAATTTTGCTATCTTTGCGTTCCTGAAAAACTGTCTTCGTTGACTTGTAAATACTTGTAAGTCAAAATGATGGATGGGTTCAGCCGACGTGAAAAACATTCGAAATTTCTGCATCATCGCCCACATCGACCATGGTAAGTCCACCTTGGCAGACAGGTTATTGGAATATACCAAGACCATTTCCAAGAAGGACCTTCAGGCGCAGGTGTTGGATGATATGGATCTGGAACGGGAGCGTGGCATCACCATCAAGAGTCATGCGATCCAGATGGAGTACATGTACAAGGGAGAGAAATACATCCTGAACCTGATCGACACTCCTGGTCACGTGGATTTCTCCTACGAGGTTTCTCGCGCAATCGCTGCCTGCGAGGGAGCCCTGCTTGTCGTGGATGCCGCTCAAGGCATACAGGCACAGACCATTTCCAACCTCTACCTCGCTTTGGAGAACAATCTTACCATTGTTCCCGTGCTGAACAAGATCGATCTGCCGAGCGCCAATCCCGAAGTAGTGAAAGACCAGATCACCGATCTGGTGATGTGCGATCGTGACCACATCATCCCTGCCAGCGCCAAGACCGGTTTGGGTATTGAAGAGATCCTCAGTGCCATCGTGGAGCGCATTCCTGCACCGAAGGGCGAACCCGATGCGCCACTGAAAGCGTTGATCTTCGATTCGGTGTTCAATTCCTTCCGCGGCATCATCGCCTACTTCCGTGTGATGGATGGCGAGATCAGGAAGAACGATAAAGTCAAGTTCGTCAACACCGGTAAGGAATACATCGCCGATGAAATCGGTATCCTGAAACTGGACAAACATCCGCGCGATGTGGTCAAGACCGGTGATGTGGGTTATATCATTTCCGGTATCAAACAGGCATCGGAGGTGAAGGTCGGTGATACCATCACTACCCGAGAACGCCCGTGCTCCGAAGCGATCAAGGGTTTCGAGGATGTCAAGCCGATGGTGTTCGCAGGTATTTATCCTGTCGATACGGACGAGTACGAGGAGCTGCGCAACTCGATGGAGAAACTGCAGTTGAACGACGCTTCACTGGTATTCCAACCTGAATCATCGGCAGCACTCGGCTTCGGATTCCGTTGCGGATTCCTGGGCATGCTCCACATGGAAATCATCCAGGAACGACTCGAGCGTGAATTCGACATGACGGTCATCACGACGGTTCCGAACGTATCCTATACGGCCTATCTCACCAATGGTGAAGTGATGGATATCCATAACCCGTCCGAGATGCCGGATCCCAATTACCTGGAACGCATCGAAGAACCTTACATCCGTGCCCAGATCATCACCAAGTCCGAATTCATCGGACCGATCATGACACTGTGCATCGGCAAGCGGGGAAACATCATCAACCAGCATTATCTCACGACCGATCGCGTGGAGTTGCAATTCGATATGCCGCTCGCTGAGATCGTGTTCGATTTCTACGATAAACTCAAATCGATTTCGAAGGGATATGCCTCCTTCGACTATCATCCGATCGGCTATCAGCAGTCCGATCTGGTCAAGCTGGATATCCGCTTGAACGCTGAACCTGTCGATGCACTTTCCGCGTTGGTTCACCGTAGTCACTCCTATGAGTTCGGAAAGAAGATGTGCGAAAAGCTGAAAGAGTTGATCACCCGTCAGCAGTTCGAAATCATCATCCAGGCCTCCATCGGAGCCAAGATCATCGCTCGTGAAACAGTGAAAGCGTTGCGCAAGGACGTTACAGCGAAATGTTATGGAGGTGATATCTCACGTAAGCGTAAGCTGCTTGAAAAGCAGAAAGAGGGTAAGAAGCG
>JBJTRB010000269.1:0-8946 GCA_046075925.1 Bacteroidota bacterium
TCATCTTGGGAATGGTTTAACGGCCGAATCTCGCATCGGCCTACTTGAATACGTTTTAACGTCTAAGGGGCGTTTAGCTTCGGTTTTTTTGAAGAATTAGGAATAGTATTTGATAATTGGGGCGCGCAAATAAAAGCTCCAACAATTCAACTGTTCAGGTGTTAACTGGTAAATTCCATCCAAAGCGATGACCCTATTCGACGAAATCCACCGCAGCTTTCAAAAAGCCCTCGGCATAACCGTATCAGGTACGAATTACACGTACCTCGACGAACACGATTTTCTTTCCGGGGCATCGACCCCGGAGACTTTCATTCGTGAGCTGACTGAATCCGGCGCAAAAAACAAATTGATCTATCTGCAGAAATCCGTGTCAAAAGGGGATTTCGAGAAAATGTTGGAGAACACCTCCTTCCCTTTTCTTTTTTTCACGCGATCCATTGATGATTGGAAAGCGCTCATGGTTGCTCCGGAGGGAAAGGAAATCAATGTATCGGTTTCAGAAGATGGAAAGTTAGTTTCGGCCGAGCATCAATCGCTTTTATCTGCAAAGAAGCATCCTTTCATTGATAAGGATGGAAAGGTATCCATCGTGGTGAGTTTTCCTCATGCCGCGGTGGATGAGCCTGAAGACCTTAAAGCCATCGACATGAGCGGCTCGCGCTACAAACTGGTTGAAAAGCTGATCAGGATGCTTGCACCCGAGCGTAAGGAGATCATCTATGTCCTCACTTATGCCCTCTTCATCGGACTGATCAGTTTATCATTGCCTCTGGGCGTCCAGAGCCTGATCGGTTTCATTTCCAGCGGGCAAGTCGTCACCTCCTCGACCGTGCTGATCACATTCATTCTCTTAGGCGTCTTGTTCAGCGGCTTGATGATGATCTTCCAGCTGGAACTGGTCGAATACCTGCAACAGAAACTTTTCACACGCACCGCTTTTGCATTCGCTTTCAGGATACCTCGCCTTAGGATGGAGTCTATCTTGAAATACCATCCACCCGAGTTGATGAATCGGTTCTTCGATACGCTGACACTTCAAAAAGGTGTTCCAGTGATACTCATTGATCTCTCCGCTGCTGTGTTACAGGTGTTTCTTGGCATCTTTCTTTTGTCTTTATACCACCCGTTATTCATACTGTTGGGTGTCATCCTGTTTTCGACCCTCATCGCGGTATTGCGAACAACCGGACCGAAAGGTCTGCGGACCGCCCTGCAGGAATCGGAACATAAATATCACCTGGCCAACTGGCTGGAAGAGATGGCACGTTCCATCAGCACATTCAAATTGGCAGGACACTCCTCGTTGAGCATGGATCGCACCGACCATCATGTAGGGAATTATCTGCGCGCGCGCGAAGACCACTTCAAAGTGTTGAAAGTGCAGTATTACACGTTTGTCCTCTTCAAGACATTCATCACAGCCATACTTCTCATTCTTGGAGTAGCCTTGGTTGTCAAACGGCAGATCAATCTCGGCCAGTTCGTCGCAGCAGAAATCGTGATCATTCTGATCATGAATTCGATTGAAAAGATCATTCAGAAAGTGGATGATGTGTACGACGTGCTAGTCAGTATCGAGAAGATCACCAAAGTGACCACCCTGCCGATCGATGACGCACCAGGAACGGCACTTCCGGATGAGGGAAGGCGAGCACTGTCGGTCATTATAAACGATCTTTCCTATTCATTCCCTGAAACCGACAAGAGAGTACTGAGCGGAATCAATCTGAGCATCCAACCGCGTGAACGCATCTGCATCGCTGGCGGTAACGGTTCTGGAAAATCATCGCTCATGAATGTGCTGTTGGGCTTGTACGATTCATACGAGGGCAGCATCCGATACAATGGCGTTTCACTGCGCGAACTCGATCGAAATTCAGTGATGAACAGGATCGGCAATTATGTGACACAAGACACCCTGTTCGATGGGACCATGCTTGAAAACATCACCATCGGCAGGAAAGGCATCACATTCGAAGATGTCGTTTGGGCGGTAGAAGTCACGGGATTATCCGGCTACATAGCCGCACAACCTCAAGGATATCAGACACGGTTGATCGGTGGAGCCAGCCGTTTACCCGAAAGCGTCTTCCACAAACTCATTCTTGCCAGGAACCTTGTCGAGAGGCCAGGCTTGCTTATGATTGACGACTTCTTGTTGGGTATCGAGCAAAGCGAAAAAGTCAGGATCCTCGAATTCTTACTTTCAAAAGAAGCCGAGTGGACCTTATTGATTGTTTCGAACGATCCGATGGTGATGGAAAAAACAGAAAAGATCGTCTTGATGAAAGACGGTTCCATAGCGGCTTCCGGCACCTTCGCAAAACTTTCCTCGGAAAACCCGGATATGAAACAACTCTTACTCCAACGCGACTGAAAATCATGAACAGAAGTCCTCAAGAAATGAAATCCGAAGACTCGTTCAGGTCCATTGGCCTGATCAGGGATACCAGACACGCATTGAAATTCGCCAGGGTCTCTATCGGTTTCTTCGCGCTATTATTCATCGCCCTTTTTCTTCCATGGACGCAGAACATCCGGTCCAATGGCTCGATGACCACCTACCTGCCGCAGGACCGACCTCAGTCCATTCAATCCATCATTGCCGGCCGAGTAGAGAAATGGTATGTGCAAGAAGGACAATTCGTAAAGAAGGGTGACACCATCGTCAGACTTTCCGAAATCAAGGAAAAATTCATGGATCCCCGACTTATCGAGCGGCTGGACGATCAAATCAAAGCCAAAGAAAATTCACAGAGCTCTACCTCTGGAAAAGTGTCATCGCTTGCAAAACAAATCGATGCGTTACAGAAGGAAAAAAGACTTTCCGTGGAAAAGGCGCGGAACAAACTCCGTCAGGCTGAGCTCAAACAGATCAGCGACAGTGCCGATGTTCGAGCTGCTGTGGCCGACCTTGAAATAGCGAAGGCACAGGCCAGAAGGTCCGATTCATTGTTATCGAAAGGGCTGCTTCCGGTCACAGAGCAGGAAAGAAGAAACCTGAAACTACAGGAATCGAAAGCGAAAATCGTAATGGCTGAGAACAAGCTGCTCGCAGCAAAAAACGAGGTCATCAATGCTGAAATCGAACTGAGTTCGCTGGATGCCGAATACACCAACAAGATCAGCAAGGCGGAGTCCGAATTGAATGCCTCGCTTTCCTACCTCTACGAAACGCAGTCGGAGATAGCCAAGTTGAATATCGAATTCTCGAGCATGGCGATCCGTAGCGGATACTATTTCGTAAAAGCACCTCAAGACGGTTACGTCGTGCAGGCAAAAGTTTCCGGCTTGGGAGAAACGGTTTCAGAGGGGGATGTGATCTGCAGCATCATGCCGTCGAGTCCGCAACTCGCCATACAATTATATGTACAACCGATGGACATTCCCCTGCTTGAGAAAGGCAGAAAAGTGCGGATCCAATTCGACGGATGGCCAGCGCTGGTATTTTCCGGATGGCCCGGGACCAGCTTCGGAACGTTCGGTGGAATCGTAAAGGTCATCGATAACTTCGACACACAAGGACGTTACCGCATCCTGGTTGTTCCGGACCCGGATGACATTGCATGGCCCGAACAGCTGCGAGTCGGTTCGGGGGCGTTCGGATGGATCATGTTGAAAGACGTGCCTATCTGGTATGAACTCTGGAGGCAATTCAATGGGTTCCCTCCTGACTATCTTGAAAAGCAGCCTGATAAATCAAAGAGCACGATTCAACCGAAACTGTTAAACAAGAAAGACGCATGACACGTCATTTGTGGATTTCCTGCTTAGTGGTTTTGACACTCTCCTTCAGCCTTCGTTCACAGGATTTGAAGGTGATGTCGTCGGAAGAATATCTTTCCATCGTACGTGTCAATCATCCACTGGCGAAGCAGGCCAATACGCTTTCCGATGCAGCTAAAAGGGAGATACAATCCGCCAGAGGAGGATTCGATCCTTCGCTCAAGAGCACCTACTCGGATAAGAAATACGATCAAACGGATTACTGGCGCATCTGGCAAAGTTCGTTGACCGTGCCGGTCTGGTACGGCTTCGATATCAAGGCGGCTTTCGACCAGACTGCGGGCACCTACCTGGATCCGGAAGAGGTGACGCCATCCGGCGGACTTTCATACTTGGGCGTCAGTATTCCCCTCGGACAAGGACTTTTGATTGACGCTCGAAGAGCTGCTGTGCTTCAGGCGAAGCAATCGTTGCGTATGGCAGAAGCGGAAAAGGTCAAACAGATCAACAAGTTATTGTTGCAAGCAACAAAAGATTACTGGGACTGGTCGTTCACTTCTCAACGCAAACGACTTCACGAAGAAAGTTTACGATTAGCCACGGTCCGTTTCGAAGCCATACGTGAGCGGGTATTGTTCGGCGAACAAGCAGCCATCGATTCGCTGGAAGCATTCATCGAAATACAGAACAGGCTGAACATCCTAAGTCAATCAGCTCTTGAAGAAACAAATGCCCGACTCATCGCATCCAATCACTTATGGAATCCTGAAGGCGAACCCGTATTGATCAGTGAGGAGATCCTCCCTGGCTCGGGGATTGATGAAACTGCAGTCATCGCCGCCATTCAATTGGGACCGCTACTGGATTCTGCCAAATCCAGCCATCCTGAAATCATCAAGTTCGACGTCAAGTTACGTCAGCTCGATATCGAAAAACGTTGGGCCACTGAAAAATTGCGGCCAAAAATAAATTTGGATTACAACCTGCTTGGAAACACCAGCGATCCACTCCGGTTCTCCAACTACGATCCTGTATTCGTAAACAACTACAAGTTGGGTTTCAACTTCAGCATTCCTTTATTTCTTCGTGAGGAACGTGGCAAGGTCGGATTGATGCGATTGAAAATCACTCAGACCGAATTCGAACAACAGCAAGTCTCCCGGGAAATATCCAACCAAGTCAGGTCGTCCTATAACGAGCTCGCCGCACTGGCAGCTCAAATCACCGTGCAGCAGCAACTTCAGATCAATGCAGAGCGGATGCTGGAGGGAGAATTGTACCGCTTTGCTGAAGGTGAGAGCTTCCTTTTTCTGGTCAATAACCGTGAGAACGGTGTCATTAACAGTCGTATAAAACTGGCCGAATTAAGGACCAAATTCGCAAAAAGCACGGCTACGGTCTATTGGGCTGCCGGCCAACAGCCGCGATGACCTCTTTCTTTCTCTTTCAAGCATGCCCGATTTAGCGTATTTTGCCTATCTATTCAGGCAGGCATGCTGCTGGTCTACTCCCCCCGATTTACCTACCGACTGGAATACATCCTGGACCTGTTCCTGAAGGAACTTTTGGGAACGGATTACCGCATCATCCAGGATGAGCAGGAATTCCTGTTGCATCAGGGACCGAAGTTTTCTTACGCTGACAAACCAGTCGGACAGGAACCGTTTTTCTATGCAACATCCTTGCTATTCGAGCGAGGCATACGTGCTCAAGAAATCGCTGTTTTCGACTGGGAGGGTTCCAAAGCTTTTTTTGCAACACACCCGCGATTTCTCATGCCGTTCGATCCATTTGCAGCGGCTTTTTATCTCGTAAGTCGTTACGAAGAATATCTTCCGGGCCCTCGCGATCAACACAATCGCTTTGATGCCAGACATTCCCTTGCTTTCCAGAAAGGATTCCTGCATCATGCCGTAGTGAACCGCTGGGCGAATCGAATCGGAGAAATCCTGCTCCAGCACTTTCCTGGGCTCCCACTGAAAAAGCCAACTTATCGGTTCATTTCTACCATCGATATCGATAATGCATGGGCTTACCGTGATAAAGGTCTGCTCAGGACGTGCGGAGCGCTGATGAAATCAGCGATGCAATTGAACGGCTCAGTGATTGCCGAGCGATTAGCCGTAATTGCAAAAAGAAAGCCGGATCCATATGACACGTACCAGGAACTGGAGCGGATAAGGGAATCCTATTCGCTTGAGTGCGTTTATTTTTTCCTGGTTGGAGATTATGATGAACATGATCGCAACGTATCCGTCAGCCGTCGAAACTTCCGATCCCTCATAAAATCCATCTCTGATTACAACGTATGCGGCCTGCATCCTTCCTATCGTTCCAATGATGAGCCGGATCGGTTGAGAATGGAGCAGACCAGACTTAGCAAGATCGTCCGGCGCGACATTCACAGGAGTCGACAGCACTTTCTCCGCATGACGATGCCTGAAACGTACCGACGATTGATCGATTGTGACATCACGGACGATTACACCATGGGATATGCGCAAGATGTAGGTTTCAGAGCCGGTATATGTTCGTCGTTCCTGTTCTATGACATCGGTGCTGAACAGACTACAAGCTTACGTATACATCCTTTTGCTGTAATGGATGCCACCCTTCGCAACTACTTGCTGCTGCAAGCCGATGAAGCGATGGCCAGGGTGTTGCCTCTCATTCAAGAGGCAAGAGCTGTAGGAGGCACGCTAATGACACTCTGGCACAACGAATCGTTGTCTAACCTTCCTCCCTGGAATGGTTGGTCGCATGTATACGAACAAGTCGTAAGAGCAGCAACGGCTCAGCGCACATGATCCAATATCTTCCTCATCATGCCATAGATCGTGAGCGGTGGGATCGCTGCGTGACCGCATCCGACTCCCCGTTGGTCTATGCCATGTCATGGTATCTGGACATCGTTGCACCGGGATGGAATGCCCTTGTCATGGACGATTACCGGAGCGTTTTCCCTCTTCCGTACCGGAAGAAATGGGGACTGAAATATGTCTACCAGCCGGCATTCACTCAACAGCTTGGCTGCTTCGGGGAGGGCAATGTGGATGATTTCCTGTTGACCATCCCGGAAGAATTCCGATTGGTCGATCTGCAATTGAATCATGTCAATACGTGTCACCGATTCAAAACCGAAACCAGGCCGAACCTTGTGCTTTCTCTCCAGTTACCTATCGAGCATTTGAGGAAAAGCTATTCGGAAAATGTACGGCGCAACATTAAAAAATCACATTCTCATGGACTTGCTCTCGATGAGTCAGTAACCATAGACTCCATCATCGAGCTTTTCCGAAACCACAAAGGGAAAGCCATTCGAGGGTTGAAGGAAATGGATTATTCGACGCTCAAACTTATCTGTTCAGAGGCGACAAAGAGAAACCTGCTTGAACTTCACGCAGCCCGTCATCCTGTGGAAGGACTTCAGGCTGGAGCTGTCTTCCTTCGCTCTCCACACGGCTGGATTTTCCTATTCTCAGCAGTAGACCCCGCTGGAAGGTCGACCGGAGCGATGAGTGCACTCATCGACCGATTCATCGAACGTCACGCCGGAGAATCCTGTGTATTGGATTTCGAAGGATCGACTGATCCTGACCTTTATCGGTTCTATAAGAGCTTCGGTTCGAGGGAAAGCGTATATTTACGAATCAGAATGAACCGACTTCCGTTCCCGTTACGCTTGTTCAAAAATCAGCTATGATCACTGTCCACAACCTTGGCAAAAGCAATTCGCTCATGAATCAGTTCGTTTCAGAACTGCGCAATGTCGACGTGCAACATGACCGCATGCGTTTTCGCAGGAACCTTGAACGGATCGGGGAAATCATCGCTTATGAGATAAGCAAGCTGCTTCCTTACAAGGAAGTGGAAATAACCACTCCGCTGGGAGCTGCGTTGATGCAGATACCTGCTGAGCAACCGGTTCTCGGAACAATTCTGCGAGCGGGCTTACCGCTCCACCAGGGCTTTCTGAATTATTTCGATCACGCCGACAACTCCTTCATCAGCGCCTACCGGAAACATCACAAGGATGGAAGTTTTGAAATCGCTCTTGAATATGTTTCAAGTCCATCATTGGATAACCGCACCCTGATTTTGTGTGATCCGATGCTGGCTACCGGTTCTTCCATCGTCATGACCTACAAGGCAATGCTGGAAAAAGGGATTCCACGTCACACCCATCTGGTATGTGCCATCGCCAGCGTGCAAGGCATCGAACATGTGAAAAGTCATCTATCTGAAAATGTGACCGTCTGGGCTGCTGCAGTTGATGATGAACTGACTGCACAATCCTACATCGTCCCAGGATTGGGTGATGCAGGTGATCTCGCCTATGGGGAGAAACTTTGAAATTCAATAGTTCTTTCAGCAATTTGCCCGGCGATTCCACGTGAACGAGTTCTTACAGATCATCACGCTGATTCTAATCAGCAGTGTGAAATTCTCCTTCGGAATACCGTTCGTTTCCATCAACGAGCGTTATAGTTTCAGCTGGCTGGAAACGAATGTCTACGCCACAATCGGAGGCATTCTAGGAGTGGTTTTTTTCATGTATTGTAGCGAGTGGATCATGATCCTCTGGGGACGACTACGGGATTATTTCTTTCACCGAAAACGTGAACAACAACGATATTCGAAACCGATTGCCGATGTGGACGACCCGCTCGAGATACATTATGAATTCATATCCGATCTGCCGCCCTCAAAGCGTATTTTCTCCAAGCGATCCAGGAAAATGGTCAGACTGTGGAACAAATACGGATTGATCGGATTATCCATTTTGACTCCAGTATTTCTTTCCATACCTATCGGCACCTTCTTCATCACGCGACTAGAGCGTGACAAGCGAAGGGTCATCTCCTACCTAGCCGCTTCTGTTTTCTTCTGGTCTCTGGTGCTTACGACCTTATTCCATTTCTTCAAAATCAAAGGCTTGGAGGACTTCTTCCAATGAAAGAGATCAGGCATATTTTTTTCGACCTGGACAATACCATTTGGGATTTTGAAAGAAGTTCCAAAGCGACGCTGGAGGAGCTCTATACCAAGTACAGTCTTGTCGACTTGGGAGTCGCTTCATTTGAAACATTCCATACCGCTTACAAACACCGGAACGAACTGCTGTGGGAGGAATATCGACTGGGGAAAATCGATAAGTCCACGCTCCGCGACAAGCGATTCGCCTTCACTTTTTGGGATTTGGGGTTGGATCCGGAC
>JBJTRB010000270.1:0-5170 GCA_046075925.1 Bacteroidota bacterium
ACTTTCCAATAAAAAAGGCGGTCATTGACCGCCTTTTTTATTGGATTAAAAAGATAGACGAATCAGTCGCCTTCTTGTTTACGCTCCTGAGGAACGACAAATTCAATAGGAAGCACGTATTGGACATCGACCGGGCTACCGGAAACTGTTCCAGGCGTCCAATCAGGCATGATGCTGACCAAGCGGAGAGCCTCCCCATCCAGAACGGAATCAGGACTTTTCAATACTCGGGAATTGGAGATTTTTCCATCACGACCTACTTTAAACCCTACATATACTGTCCCTTTGGCGTGGGTAGTCTTGGCAGCCTCAGGATATTGAAGGTTCTCTAAAAGGAACTGCTGCATGGCTACCGGGCCTCCTGGGTATTCAGGCTGGGATTGGACAACCGAAACTCCGAATCCCTTTGCAGGCGCTTTGGTCTTTTCTTGTGGTTTCTGTGCCTGTGCGGTCAAAAGAGCCAGCACGAATATGGGCACTAAGGTTTTCTTCATGATAAAAGGAAGTTATGTACTATGCAATATAACATAATAAATTAACTTTTAAAACCATAGTCCTCTGGTTTTACGTCAACAGCTGTCTGTGAACTGAGGTTTTTAACTCCTTTTTCTACAATCACCTGATAAAGACGCTCCACGACATGAAGTGTCGCCGGACAATACTCGATGTTCTGTTTATGGGTCCCGGCGATGTAAAGCTTGAAATCGCGGTTCTGAGTGTGCGGGAATCCGCGGCAATCCATTGGACGAACTGGATAAATGCTGCACTTGTTATCCGACTTGAGGAATTGACACGGGGTTTTCTTGTTCATATAGTCCCCGGAGTCGTCCTTGTAGAGATACTTATCATAGTACTGCTGGAAAGACATGCCAAGATGTTTGGCGATGCGCTTCACATCGCTCTTCGTATAGGTTGGCGACATTTTCTTGCAGCAATTGGCACAATCCAGACAATCGATCTTACGGAAAGCTTCTTTGTTCAGGGCAATTGCAAGGGAATCCAACCCCTTCAGTTTCCTGTTGCTTAGTCCGCGGAGGAAGGTCCTGTACTTGGAACGCTTACGTGACTTGGATTTAAGATAATCGATCGGTTTCATAGGGATGTATAAGAATGTTCAGATTGAATGTTCAAGGCGGCAATTTGAGAAAAACAGCACAGCAAAATCAGAAACTAAAAGGCTTTTTTTACACCGAGTACCACACCTGAACTGAGCCTGCCGCCTCCGGAAAGCGAAACAAAGTACTGGAATCGGAACACATTCAGCTTCTCGAATCCGGCTCCGCACTCGAAAACGGGTCGGAAGCCCTCCACCGACAAGGCATGTAGAAATACCAGCTCGTCCAACCTTAATTTTCTGATGAGAGGAAGCTTGTTCAGCAGCAATCCATTGAAATGTTGTTCGGCATGCACCTCCCCGTATTGATCGGTCGTACTATAGTCGTAGTAATCAAGTCCCATGAAATCTTCCAATCGGAAGGAAGATAAATAAGTCTGGTTGCCGTTGAAGTGCTTGTAATCCATGAATTCAACACGAGACTTGGATAGAAACCTGCCACTTGCCACTTTATATCGAAATGAACCTAATAAACCGAAATCCATTTCATCGTCAACAGAAAGTCGGATTCGTTGGTAGTCGACAGCATTCGCAGTGACGGGTATCGCCCAGGTATACTCCAATCTGATCGTGGGCCAGACGGAACCAAGCAGGTATCTGCCTTCCGGCCGTGAGATGTATTTCTGCCCGATTCGGAATCTCGCCCTAAAAGAAACGGTCCAGGAGGAATGATTGGAAAAATCAACCGTATCGACTCCTGATTGCACCGGATCATTGATCGTGTATTGCCTTGGTCCATCATCAAAAGAAAAATCAGACGAGTTATCCAACTTGATACGATAAGCATAGGCAGCTGAATACCCCAACATCAATCCGTTGGCGATCTCGGAACGATGAGAAACGGACATGAAACGCTCTTGGTAGATTTTCATGTAGTTCTTTTTCGCTGAAAGCGAATAGAACGAGTTCACCACTGGAGAAATGGGGTTCTCCCGATTGAACTGATTCACCTCGGAACCACCTTCTATTCCAAACACCGACTGTTTGCGCGAATCGTACCGGTATTCAAAAGCAGCCTTAGGATTGAATTGCTTGTTTGAAAAACCATACCGGAGCAGCGGCGTGAACTTCCATCCTCTGGAATCGTTATCGTCGCGCATGGAACGGTACTCCCCCGACAGTGAAAGATTCCAGCCCTCGACCGTATTGAATTGAAGTCCGCCGATCGGCGCTTCAATCGACCACATTCGTCTATTAAGGGAATTCCGATGTCGATATCCGGAAATCAATGCTGCGGCCTTGAATTTATTGGACACCTTATCAGTTGAGTCCAGATAGGCAGGTGAATTCTTCACTTCCTGGATGCTGTCCTTTCGCACATAATCGGATGATTCAGCACCCGTCAATGGAACGGGGCGCCGCTCGGCCCAATAGGCACTATCACGACGATTGGCAGTCGAATCGATGTCAAGCACCTCGCCATTGAAGTAGCGTCCCGGGAAATCAGGTTGCATGTCGTAGGATTGAAAAACACCCAGGATATCGCCTGCACCTTCGAATCCGAAAATGGAGAAATGGAAATAAAGGCTGTTTGAAAAAGGCATCCATCGGTTTCCATCGACCTCGACACCGGATTGTATGAGCCTGAAGGTGTCGACGAACTGAAGTTGTTGCTCTTTGGTAAGTAATAAATCGAAACCATGTACCCGCCAATTGTCATCAACGATGAAGAGGTCGCCCGAAAATGCAGGATCGTTTTTACGACGGGGAATGACCTTGATCTTGTTGATCAAGCGACCATTTTCCATGAAGGCGCCTTGCAGCTGATAGCGATAATACAGGAAGCAATCATCTGAAATGGGCGAAACGACTCCTCTGGGAACTAGTCCCGACAGTTTCAAGAGCGGATCATACAGGTTGATGCCGACAAGGTCTGCTCCCTGATTGAAACTGTAGGCGCGAGGGTTACCGGACACCTTACTTGACACCATTTTTTCTTTGACCTTGTCGGGCGACTTGAAAGAAATCTCCGAGACCGACTCACTCAGATAATAGATGCCGGATACTGAATCGACCATGTCGCCGACATCCACCTTCTGACCCATGAATTGCTTGGGGAAGCGGACCAGTCGCTGTGTTGACTTGACATACGACTCGCACCGGTAGGCAGTGACTTCTTTTCGGAAACGGGAACGGTTATCGCGTGCACGACGGATGATCGCATAAGCTGGATCCTCGCCTCCACTGCTAATGGCCACTTCTGACAATTGATAGGTGACCGGCGAAAGGATCACATCATGACGCAATCCGGATTCCGATAGTGAAACCGTATCGACATGCTGCTCATATCCGATCATGCTGAATGCGACCCGGTGTTTCCCTATTGGCAAGTCGATGGTGTATTCTCCCGAAGCATTGGCAGTCGTACCGAGGGTGGTGCCTGACAACAACACATTCGCATAGGGTAAAGGTCCGCCCGCAGCATCGTTTACGATGCCATACAAACGTGCTGCATCGGCATAGCCAACACTGCAGGCCAGCAAGATACTAAGTACGGTCCGCGCGTATACGTGCATACAATTCGACAAGTGCATTCGTAAACGAGGACCAACTGAATCGTGAACATTGTAAACGCACCTCAGCTGCCATGCTCTCCATCCGGTCCTCTTCGTAGAACGAGTCAATAGCCTCTGCCAAGGAGGAAGGTTCAGCCGGAACAACATAGCCGGTCTTACCATGGTCGACTATCTCTGAAAGTCCGCCGACATCCGTGACCAACATCGGACATCCGAAATGATAAGCGATCTGGGTGATACCGCTTTGGGTGGCACTGATGTAAGGTTGTACAACCATATCCGCTGCACAGAAATAGGTTGCCACTTCCGACTTAGGAATGAAATCGGCGTCGAACCGAACAACGTCTTCCATGCCATGCGCTTTCACATAATCAAGATAAGGTTGTTGATTCTCATAAAACTCACCAGCCACGATGAGCTGGATGTTCCTTCGGCGGATCCTTTCATCCGTCATCGCCTCCAACAGCAGCTTGAGTCCCTTGTATGGCCGGATGAATCCGAAAAAGAGCAGCATGGGTTGGTCATCAGGCATTGAAAGACGCTTCCTGGCGACGGTTTTGGATACGCTCTCACCGAAAATATCATAAACGGGATGAGGCTGAAAGATCCGATGCTCGACGGCGGTGAATTTTGCGAGATCATCCAATACCGAACGCGACATGGCTACGAATCCATCGCAAGAGCGGATGAAAAATCCCGTAAACAGTTTATCGCCTGTACGGTGTTCGTGTGGAATGACATTATCCGTGATGGCGATGACCGGTATGCCCTTTTTACGAACCCGGCGGGCGATGGTGCCCAAGGCAGGGGCCATGAATGGCAGCCAGTAGCGGATGATGACCAGATCGGGGCGAGAAGAGATAATGGCGTTAGCGGTAGTGTACCAAGAGCGCGGGCCGATGGAGTTGATGGTGGATGCGATATCCAAACCTTCAGGAACGGGCGAATCAGTCAGCTGGGATTTACCTGGAAAAAGTATGGATGGGTATTGCAAACTGAACGAGTGGATTCGGACACGATGTCCGGCAGCTTGCAGACTGCGTGCCAGGGCTTCATTGAAATCGGCTATACCACCGCGCAAAGGGTGGGCAGGTCCGACCAGAGCGATGTTGAGGGTTTTCTTGGCTGCCGGCATCGGAGTGGTCCGTATCAGAGGCGGATTTTCGAATCCACCAGGTAACGGTTCCTCTCGGAGGAATTCCTGGAAATCAACTCGCCCAGAAAGCCCGCAAGAAACAACTGCGTACCGATCACCATGGTCGCCAGAGCGATATAGAAGGATGGACGATCGGTGATCAAACGAGCCGGAAGATTGTGGTAGACTGCACACAATTTACTGATACCAAGGTATGCAGCAGCCGACAAGCCGATGAAGAACATGATGGTGCCGAGCATGCCGAACAGGTGCATGGGGCGTTTTCCGAAGCGGGAAACGAACGTGATGGAAAGCAGATCCAGGAATCCATTGATGAAACGCTCGAGTCCGAATTTCGTGGAACCGTATTTACGTGCACGGTGTTCCACGACCTTCTCTCCTATT
>JBJTRB010000271.1:0-2376 GCA_046075925.1 Bacteroidota bacterium
CCAGGCGTAGGACCCAGAAGTTCCTGTGGAGAAGAACTGGATGGAATCATAGCGGCAAATAACCGTATCAGAGGCAAGGAAGTCAGCCTGTGGCGAGGTCAGTTGAATGGTTTGTGAAAATGAACTGCTGCAGCTTCCGCCACCGGATGTCAAGGTGACCTGGTAGGTTCCAGGAGTAGTGTAGGTGAAAAGGGGAGAAGTGGTTGTGGAAGTATCGGTAGTGCTTCCGCTGATGCCGAAGTCCCAAAGGGATGCTCTATTGATGGATGTCGTATTCGTAAATGTGACTGTTGCAGGCGCAGTGCAGGGGTTATTGACTGAAAAAGAAAAAGAAGCGATCGGGCGAGGAAGGACGAACAAGGTGTCGTTGTCCACGCTGTTACAGCCGTTGACATCCACCACCAGGAGATTCGGGTAAAATGCGCGAATGGAGTTGGAGCCATTGATGTACGTATGAGAAATCGAAGGACAAGCCGTGTCTGCAGGAGATCCGTCGTTGAAGGTCCACAAACACTGGCTAATGGCTGCGGAGCCGGCGACAGAAGTGCTCGTCAACAGAACGGATGTGCCTTCGCAAACCGTATCTGCTGATAAGGTGAAAGATGCCTGTGGTATGGCGAAGACCGTAATGAAGTTGCTTCGGGTTTCGGTGTCACTGCCTCCTGGTCCGGATACGGTCAGGCTGACGGTATACGTACCGGCAGCCGTGTAGGTGTGCGAGGGCGAGGTGAGGTTGGAGGTGCCACCATCGCCGAAGCTCCAAAGATGACTGGAGATGCTTCCGGTGGATGCGTCTGTGAAGTTGACGCTGAGCAGTCCGGCACATCCTGAAGTCCTGTCAGCGGTGAAGTCGGCCGATTGAGCAAGGAGCGATCCAGGTAGGAAGCCCAGGAGAATCCAAAGCAGGAGTTTTTTCATTTCGCAGAACGGAGTCCTCATGTCAGTCGGGCTCCTGTTCAAATGTACTTATTCATTCATCTCCGACATCTGCAGTTGACCTTGTCAACAACCGTGTTATTAACCGGAATGCCCACATGGTCATTAATGGCAAAGGAAGATGTAATTCTGTAAAGCGAAATATCATGACCTCTTTCTTCCTTCGTCGCATTTTTAGTGGATTTCTGGTCTTGGCAGGAGTTGCAGTGATTGTGTTTTTGCTGTTCACCGTATTGCCTGCCGATCCTGCCCGCATGTCGCTTGGACAACGTGCCGACAGCGCTTCGCTTGCTTCCGTGCGTCGGGATCTCGGAACGGATTTGCCATTGGGAATGCAGTTTGTGAAATTCGTGAATGACTTATCCCCATTGTCATTTTATTCCTCCAATTCCGATTCGCCATTTTATCGTTCTCACGAAGGATGGTCCAAGCTGGTGTTGTGGACAGCGGCAAGCGGACAGTTGATGTTGAAATTCCCTTACCTGCGCAGGTCGTATCAATCCAAGCAGGAGGTGACCACCATGTTGGCCAACCGGATACCCGATACGGCCGTACTCGCTTTTTCTGCCATACTCATTGCTACGGTACTCGGCATTTCGCTGGGCCTGTTGGCGGCCATGAACAATGATTCCGTGATCGATCGATTGTGCATGCTGTTCTCGGTCTTTTTCGTTTCTCTTCCTTCTTTTTTTGCAGCCATCCTCTTCGCTTGGCTGTTCGGTTTCGTTTTAAGTTCATGGACGGGATTACCCATGACGGGCGGCTGGACTGAGATCGATCCTTTCACAGGAGAGCACGTCGTTTTACGCAACTTACTATTACCGGCATTGGTGCTGGGTCTTCGACCGTTGTCCATCATCATGCAACTTACCCGAGGTGCATTGCTGGAGGTTTTCTCCATGGATTTCATTCGTACTGCACGAGCCAAAGGATTATCCACACGGACGGTTCTGTTACGGCATGCGTTGAAAAATGCTATGAACCCGGTCGTGACCGCCATCAGCGGTTGGCTCGGTTCACTGCTTGCCGGAGCGGTCTTCATCGAATTCATTTTCGGGTGGAACGGCATCGGTAAAATGACGGTGACGGCGTTGGAGAATTACGACCTTCCTGTGGTGATGGGCGTAGTTCTTTTCATTTCATTCCTATTCATTCTACTGAACATACTTGCTGACCTGTTGAACGGACGACTTGATCCCCGGATCCGATTAGCAGGTTGACAGGAATACTTAATAATAGCTCTATGAGAACCAAGATTGTTGCAGGAAATTGGAAGATGAATTTGTCGTACGCGGAAGCCATGTCATTGGCAGATGCGATCGCTGACGGTGTAGGCGAGGGCGAATGTGAAGTCGTTCTGGCCCCAAGTTTTCCTTATTTACACGAAATCCTTGACCGGGTCGGTCATCGTGAACGCATATCGGTGGCCGCTCAAAATTG
>JBJTRB010000272.1:0-5980 GCA_046075925.1 Bacteroidota bacterium
TTGCGATATTTGCCGAACCAATCCAACCCATCATGAAGAAAATGGTCACTACTCTGGGACAGTTCATTATCGAGCGTCAATCGGAGTTTCCATATTCCAAAGGCGAATTGTCGAGACTGCTCCGCGATATCGGCATCGCTGCCAAAGTGGTCAACCGCGAGGTGAACAAGGCGGGATTGGTCGATATTCTTGGCGAGTTCGGTACCATGAATGTGCAAGGAGAATCGGTCAAGAAATTGGATGTATTCGCCAATGAGCAATTCATCTCGGCGCTGAGTGCCGGTGGTGAAACCTGCGCAGTCGCTTCCGAGGAGAATGACGGACTTGTCCATATCGATTCCGAGGTGTCCAAGAATGCGAAATATGTCGTGTGTGTCGATCCTTTGGATGGTTCATCCAACATCGATGTGAATGTTTCCATCGGTACCATTTTCTCCATCTACCGCCGTACTTCATTCAACGGTCCGGCTGAAGAGAAGGATTACCTGCAGCGTGGAACCGAACAGGTTGCTGCAGGCTACGTCATTTACGGATCATCCACCATGCTGGTTTATACCACCGGCCGTGGCGTGAACGGCTTCACACTTGATCCGAGTATCGGTGAATTCTGTCTTTCTCATCCTGACATGAAGTGTCCTACTGGAGGACTACTTTATTCCATCAACGAAGGCAACTACGTGCATTTTCCGGACGGGGTAAAGCAGTACATCAAGTATTGCCAGGCTATCGACCCCGCTTCCAATCGCCCATATTCCTCTCGCTATATCGGTTCATTGGTAGCTGACTTTCACCGTAACTTGTTGAAGGGCGGGATTTTCATTTATCCATCTACCTACAAATCGCCCAAAGGAAAATTGCGACTCCTGTACGAGTGCAACCCGCTGGCATTGATCATCGAGCAGGCAGGAGGAAAGGCGTCTGACGGTTTTAGGAGAATCCTGGATGTACAGCCATCTTCGCTTCACCAGCGTACCCCGCTTTTCATCGGTTCAGCCGACATGGTAACCATGGCAGAAGAATTCATGGCGAAGTTTTCTCCTGTCGAAGCCGCCGTTTGAACGGTTGGTAGACGCACCTATTTTTCCGACCTTCGGTCCTGAACAAGTCCCCTCCGGAGTTGTTCAAAGACAGTGACCAAAGAAGAATTGCTGGGAATCTATCGTTCCCGGCCTGCGCTTGTTGCACTTTTAGCAGCTTTGGACGGTCCGGACCGGAATAATTTCCGGTTGACCGGATTGTCGGGATCCGTCATGTCCGTTCTTGGCGCTGTAGTAGCATCCGCAGCGCGTCGTCCACAACTTTTTATTCTTCCCGATCGTGAGAGCGCATCCTATTTTCTGAATGATCTGGAGAATCTGCTTGGCGATAATCAGGTCTTGTTTTTTCCGGCTTCCTATAGAAAACCGTTCTCTTTGGATGAAACGGACCGCGGTTCCATTCTCATGCGTGCCGAAGTGCTCAGTCGGTTGAATCGTGGCACGCCAATGCCAGTCATCACTTATCCGGAAGCACTCAGTGAACGGGTGATCGACCGTAAAGGACTCGACCGGAATTCCATCGAGCTTAGAGTAGGCGAACGACTTTCGACGGATTTCATCAACGAATTCCTGCATCACCATTCTTTCGATAATGTCGACTTCGTTGCGCAGGCGGGCGAATTCTCTATCCGCGGCGGTATCGTAGACATTTTTTCATTTGCGAACGAACTTCCCTATCGCATTGAATTCTTCGGCGACACGGTCGAAAGCATCAGGACATTCGATCCGGAAACGCAGTTGTCTGTGACAACGATGAACCACGTCACCATCCTACCTGACGTGCAATCGGGATTGATCGATGAGGGCAGAAGCTCATTTCTGGATTTCATTCCTGAAAACACGGTGGTATGGTCGAGGGACCTGCCCGATACGTGGAGCGTCATCAAGGAAGGTCTTTCCCGATCGGCAGACAGTATCGATAAAGCAGGAGCATACGACTCTTCGGAATTGAAAAAAGTATTCGAGAGCGAGGAGCAGTTGGCACTTCGACTTGGTCGTTTCACCAACATAGAATGCGGCACCCGGGTTGCGATGGAGCATGAGCGTACGATTCCATTCGATTGCCGGCCACAACCTTCCTTCAACAAGAACTTCGAATTGCTGATCCGGGATCTCCAGCGTAACTCGGCTCAGCGACTCACCAACATCCTCTTGGCCGATTCTCCACGACAAGTGGAGAGGTTGTATTCCATTTTCGAAGACTTGCAAAAAAAGGATCCTACATCCAACCAGGTCGATTTCACGGCCATCTGTCTTTCGCTGCACGAGGGTTTTCTTGACCTTGAATCAGGACTTGCCTGCTATACCGATCATCAGATATTCGACCGGTATCATCGGTTTCGGCTGAAAAAAAATTATAGCAGGAGCGAGGCGCTGACGATCAAAGAGATTTACAGTCTGAAGCCTGGCGATTTTGTCACTCACATCGATCATGGCATCGGAAAGTTCGCCGGTTTGGAAACCATCATGGTGAATGGTCAGCCGCAAGAAGCGGTTCGTCTGGTTTACAAGGACAACGACATCCTGTATGTAAGCATTCACTCGCTGCACCGGATCGCCCGTTACTCGGGTAAGGACGGGAATGCGCCTTCGCTTCATAAGCTCGGTTCCACTGCATGGAGCACGATGAAGCAGAAGACGAAGAAGAAGGTGAAAGACATCGCCAAGGACCTGATCGCCTTGTATGCCAAACGCAAGGCGACGGCAGGATTTGCTTTCTCCCCCGACACCTATATGCAGACGGAGCTTGAGGCAAGTTTCATCTACGAAGACACGCCTGACCAATTCAAAGCCACCCGTGATGTGAAGAAGGACATGGAAAAAGGCTTTCCGATGGATCGGCTGGTTTGTGGCGATGTCGGATTC
Organism: Bacteroidota bacterium; assembly: GCA_046075925.1. Classification (GTDB taxonomy): domain Bacteria; phylum Bacteroidota; class Bacteroidia; order AKYH767-A; family 2013-40CM-41-45; genus Pollutiaquabacter. The sequence goes on from JBJTRB010000272.1 coordinate 2,904, forward strand.
GGAAAAACCGAAGTCGCAATCAGGGCGGCATTCAAAGCAGTAGCGGATGGCAAGCAAGTGGCCGTGCTGGTACCAACCACTATTCTTGCATTGCAGCACTACAAGACCTTTCGGGAAAGGATGAAAGATCTGCCTTGCACGGTCGATTACATCAACCGTTTCAAGAGCACGCAGAAGCAGAAAGAAACACTTGCGGCATTGGCTGCTGGCAAGATCGATATCCTGATCGGAACACATCGACTGATCAGCAAGGATGTCAAGTTCAAGGATCTTGGACTGATGATCGTGGACGAGGAGCAAAAATTCGGTGTAGCAGCCAAGGAGCGCCTGAAGGAGATGCGCGTACACGTCGACACGCTGACATTGACGGCGACTCCCATTCCACGTACGCTGCAGTTTTCGTTGATGGGAGCAAGAGATTTGAGTGTGATCAATACACCGCCTCCCAACCGTTATCCTATCACCACTGAATTGCACGTGCTCGGCGACCAGGTCATTCGTGATGCGATTGATCTCGAATTATCCAGAGGAGGTCAGGTCTTCTTCGTTCACAACCGGGTTTCCGATATTTTCGAAATGGCGGATTACATACGGCGCCTTATTCCGGAAGTTCGTGTGGCCGTAGGGCATGGACAAATGGATGGAGAGAAACTGGAAGAGATCATGCTTGGGTTCATCGAAGGGGAGTTCGATGTGTTGGTTTCCACCACCATCATCGAATCCGGTCTGGATATTCCGAATGCCAACACCATCATCATCAACCAAGCTCAGAATTTCGGGCTCAGCGATATCCACCAGATGCGTGGTCGGGTGGGTCGCTCCAATAAGAAGGCCTTCTGCTATCTTTTGACACCGCCAATGACGGTGCTGACCTCCGAGGCCCGACAGCGATTGAAAGCTGTTGAGGAATTTTCCGACTTGGGATCAGGTTTCAATATCGCCATGCGCGACCTCGATATCCGTGGTGCTGGTAATCTGTTGGGCGGCGAACAAAGCGGCTTCATTACCGAAATCGGATATGAAATGTACCAGAAGATTCTCGATGAGGCGTTGCAGGAGTTGAAGGAGAACGAGTATGCGGATCTTTATAAAGAGGAATTGGAGGAGAAGAGGAAGTTCGTAGCCGATTGTCAGATTGATACGGACCTGGAAATCCTGTTGCCGGCCGATTATGTGAACAGCGTAACGGAAAGATTGGTGCTTTACCGGGAGTTGGACAACATCGAAGACGAGGAAAAGCTGGCTGCCTACGAGTCCGCTTTGCGCGACCGCTTCGGTCCGTTGCCCCAACCTGCCAATGAGTTGTTGAATACGATCCGGTTGAGATGGATGGCGGAAGAAGCCGGATTCGAGAAGATAGTCATGAAGAATGGAAAGTTCGTCGGGCATTTCGTTTCCAATCCGAAGTCACTTTTCTATCAGTCCGATCGGTTCACCTCTATCCTTCGTTATGTTCAAGCGCATCCGTCACAATGCCGCATGCGACAAGATCGCGAACGACTCTCGCTGATCATTCCGGAAGTGAGTTCCGTTGAGGATGCCAACGCTCTTTTCCGCTCAATGTTGGAAAAGGTAGAGGCGTGAAGAATCAGTTGTCGAGCGTGATGCGGATGGTGCCTTCGGCAAGTTCGAAGATGATCAGCTTACCATCGACGGAATAATTGCCTCCGCCTACGACTTCGATCGGGGTCGATCGGATGGGCATCATGAGGGATAGTCCTTCCATCCGTTTCGGCACGTTGACAGTGACCACTCTTTTTCCATTTTCCCGACTTACATCCATGGTGATTTCGTTTCTCGCCGCCCACCAAAGTCCGAAATCGGATAAGGTGCCGAACCACGCACGCTCTTGGAAGTGTTTGACGAAACCCGATTCCACTTTCCATCCAGCACGAGTCGGATGTACTTGACCGAGGTAGCAGCCGCCGTATTTGGCAATCCGTTCGGCCAGCGAGATGGCTTCGCGAAGCCGGATATTCGGGTCGAAGGGGGGTAATTCATCATCGTCGGTTATCGGAAATTCGAACGCATCCAGTTCTGCCGCATATTCACGGTTGTAGGTAAGCTGAATGGGGAAATGAGTCAGCGCTTGATTCGCCGGAACAGTCGATCCGAACCTGTAGCCGGATGCAAGCAGGCTTTGCGGATAGGAGTAGGGGATGTATTGGTAGGACGATCGGAAGGCAAGCACCGAGCTGCCTGGAACTCCTTGATCCAGCAAGTAGCGGGATGAGCGCATTTCACCGAAGACGGATCCGTTATAGGTCTTCTCGAATGCCATCACGAAGGGTCGGTAGCCGGGATACATCTCCCTGCCGCTTCCTTGGGGAAATTGATCGAAGTCGTACGATCCGGATACGGAATTACTATGCAGATCCATTCCGGTTTCAAGCACTGACTTCAATCTGTCCCAGTCCTGTTTTCCGGTCAACAATCTTGGATGACGATCCCTTACATAACCTGTTCGGACGAAGTAGGAGGATCGGATGCTTTTCTTCCGTTCAAGCTTGGCGTACTCGTAGGCGATTTCCAAGAACTTGCGGTGGTTGATACTGTGCGTGATGACCACAGAAAGTTCTTTGTTGTAGGGAACGGTGCAAGCGTAAGCGGCATCCGGCTCACCTTCCAGGTACATGTTCTTCAGTAAGCGGAAAAGCACATCCAATGTCGGTTCGAAGTCGTTCGCATCCGATCGGTTCCAGTGTTCGTGTCGAAGGTTTTTGCCTTTGAGCACCATGTAGCCGATGTCGAACCCGAATGCGTAGGCTTTGCCTTTTTCATAGTACCTTCTGACGATGGCGGCTGATTTGTCTTCGTAGGTAGCTAACGCCTGAAGGATGTTGTTGGAGTAGCTGTAGGTGCCGATGGTTTCCTTGAAGCGCTCTTTATCGCCCAATGAAATGTGCAATTCTTTCGGATCGGAGAATGGCTTGACCACGTTCGAGGAATCATTTTGAATGAAAATTTCAAAATGCTGTCGTGAAGCCAACGGTTCGGAGAAGCCGAATACTTCGTTCAATGCGCCGAGCACTTGTACGCCGATAAGCGTTCCTCCCTCACGTGAAAAGGCCGTTAAT
>JBJTRB010000273.1:0-4894 GCA_046075925.1 Bacteroidota bacterium
ATCTTGAACAACCAGGTACTGAAGGCGAAGTCAGGTGTGTACTGATGCAGGTTTTTGAATGCCTTACCAAAAGCCTCGATGGTCAGATCTTCAGCATCATCCCGGTTGTTGACCATTTTCAAAAGCATGAAATAGATAGAGTCCTTGTAACGGGACAACAAATCGGCGTAGGCTTTCTGATCGCCTTGTACGGCCGATTGCACCAGTTTGAAATCGACCTGTGCTTTTTCAGAAAGATTGGGGTTCACTTCCATGCTCGTTTTTTTGATACTAGTTGTGCGATAAAGGGCAATGGCTGGAAGAGCACGTGGATCGGCTCTAACAGGATATATAACAGGATAAGATCTTTTTCTCGCAAGCGGGAGGCAGACAAGGCGAAGATGGGTAATTTCAGTAACCAGACGATCGACCAGGCAGCAAGTGTCATTCGAAGATCGGTGCCAAGACTTAGGCTGGCGACAAAACTTAGCAGCAGTAGCCAATTAGAAAGTGCAATCAGACTCAGCTGAAAACGATGACCCGCGCGATACAGCCGTGAGGTGGTCATGTGGCGCTTTTTCTGAGAAAACCAACCGCCCCACGTCCCCTTGGGCGTTGAACGGGTGAAGGCATCCGGAGAAACGTTGACAGCCACATTGGAAGTGGTAGCGGTTTCATTCACCAATAAATCGTCATCCCCTGAAGCAAGATGGTTGTGGCGGGCAAAACCCTTGTTACGGAAAAACAAGGTTTTACGATAGGCAAGGTTTCGTCCGACGCCCATGTACGCATTCCCCTTGATGGCGAAAGAAAAATACTGCATGGCAATCGAGGCCGTGTCGAAACGGATCAATCGATTGAGCAGACCCGAAGTCTTTTCATATCCTCCATAACCGAGTACGATCTCTGTCTGATCATTGAAACTGGCAGACATCGATGAGATCCAAGAGCGACCGGTGGGCCAGCAATCGGCATCCGTGAAAAGCATCCGCTCGTTCTTTGCTGCTTTGATACCCAGCGTGATGGCGAATTTCTTGCCGTGCGAATAACGCTCCTGCTCCTGGATGGTGACCACTTTCAAACGAGGATGAGCGGGTGCGAACTCTTTGAGGAACTCTTCGGTATCATCCCATGAGCAGTCGTTGACAACGATCAGCTCGTAATCAGGATGGTCCTGGTCAAGCAGCAAGGGCAAGTTCTTCTGCAAATTCTTCGACTCGTTTCGGGCGCACACGATGACCGATATAGGGGTATCGCGTTTCGGAGGATTGTTTTTCCGAAGAAAAGCGAAACGACTGAATACCAACCAATGATAAAGGACCTGAATGAGTCCGGCACCGAACATGGTACCCAGCAACACCCGGCCGACAAGATCCAATGTAATCGTCATGGCCGCGAGGTCGTAGGGGTGTGTTTCAACATGTGCGTCAAATTTAGCCGAAGCAGCTCGGGCAATTGCCCTATCTTTGGCCAACATATCAACCTGAAAATGTTAGTTAAAACGGTTGAATGAGACGGTCTTAGCCGACCACACCTACACATGCGATTCAAGTTGCTGCATTCAGATACTGCCACCCGTGCCCGGGCCGGCATGCTTTCCACCGATCACGGAGAGATTCCTACGCCCATCTTCATGCCGGTGGGGACCGGAGGAACTGTAAAGGCGGTGCATCAACGCGACCTGGTCACCGATACAGACGCTAAGATCATCCTTGGAAATACCTACCACTTGTTCCTACGACCAGGACTCGACCTCTTAAGAGCAGCGGGAGGCCTTCACCGGTTCATGCATTGGGACCGACCGATATTGACCGATAGTGGCGGCTATCAGGTTTTCTCCTTGGCCGAGCGGAGAAGAATCCGTGAATAGGGAGTATCGTTCACCAGTCACATCGACGGATCGAGACATTTGTTCACTCCGGAAGGTGTAATGGACATCCAGCGAACGATCGGTGCCGATATCATGATGGCGTTGGATGAATGTCCACCTTACCCTTGTGATCATCTCTATGCCAGAAAAAGCATGGAACTGACACATCGGTGGTTGACACGTTGTATCGCTCGATTCAAGGAAACCGAACCACTTTACGGACATACACAGCTGCTTTTCCCTATCGTGCAAGGAAGCACCTTCCGCGACCTGAGAACGGCTTCTGCCGAATTCGTGGCATCGTGCGACATGGAGGGAAACGCGATCGGCGGATTGTCCGTCGGTGAGCCCGCTGAGGTCATGTACGAGATGACCGAGTTGGTCTGCGGAATTCTTCCGACCGAAAAACCAAGGTATCTGATGGGTGTGGGGACTCCTGCAAACATCCTTGAAGGAATATCGCTTGGCATCGACATGTTCGACTGTGTCATGCCGACCAGGAACGCACGCAACGGCATGCTTTTCACACGAAATGGAATCATCAATATCCGTAACGAGAAATGGAAGGACGATCTCTCTCCCATCGATCCTGACGGCACCAGTTATGTCGACCAGTATTATTCCAAAGCCTACCTGCGACACTTGATGGTATCCAAAGAAATGTTGGGAGCGCAGATCGCCACCATGCACAACCTTGCCTTTTATCTTTGGCTGGTGAAGGAATCGCGCCAGCGGATCTTGGACGGCACGTTTGCAGCATGGAAAAAAGAAACAGTCGTCAAGGTATCTACCCGGCTTTGAGGAGACGGATTTCCTGAATACCCGTAAATTGCCAAGGAAAGAACAGAACATGCCCATCGTCAAGCTGCTCGACCGTTATATCATCCGGAAATTCCTGGGCACTTTTTTCTTTTCGCTAGGACTGATCATCCTCATCGCAGTCGTATTCGACATCTCCGAAAAGCTTGACGACTTCATCGAGCGAAAGGCTCCCATCGAAAAGATCGTATTCGACTATTACCTGAACTTCATCCCCTACTTCGCCAATCTGTTCGCACCGCTTTTCGTATTCATCTCCGTCATCTATTTCACTTCAAGGATGGCGGCCAACACGGAAATCGTCGCGATCCTGAACAGCGGTATCAGTTTCCGTCGTCTGCTCTATCCCTATTTCGTTTCCGCCGCGGTGTTGACCGGACTCTTGATTTATTTCAATGGCTGGGTCATCCCTCACTCCAATAAAGTGAAACTTGATTTTGAAAACGTTTACATAAAAAATCCGGTCGAATTCAAATCAAGAAACATCCATCGGCAGATCTGCCCGGGCACTTTCATTTATCTCGAAAGCTATAACAACCTGGACAACATCGGTTACCGCTTTTCCATGGAAAGGATAGAAAACGGTAAGCGCACCTGGTTCCTTAACTCCGACCGGATCGTCTGGGATAGCACAAAAACGCGGTGGCGAGTGGAGAATTACCACATACGCACCATTGACGGGTACCGTGAAAGCATCCGAAAAGGCTGGCGGCTTGATACCGGTCTATACATGCATCCTGCCGATTTCAAACGCAGGATGAACATCGTCGAGGCAATGGACAATCCGACACTTGCCAAGTTCATACAGGATGAAAAACTGGAAGGCGTATCCAACATCAACGGTTTCCTGGTCGAGCGCTATCGTCGCTATGCGATGCCGTTTTCCACTTTCATCCTCACCTTGATCGGCGTATCACTTTCCAGCAGAAAAGTCAGAGGAGGAATCGGAGCACAGCTCGGGCTCGGCATATTTCTCAGCTTCACCTACATCCTATTCATGCAGGTATTCAACACGTTCGCTGCGAGCGGAACCATCCCTCCTATCATCGCCGTATGGATTCCGAATATCCTGTTTTCGATGATTGCGGTTTACTTGATGAAAGTGGCTCCAAAATGACCTGATTCCAAGCGGAATTGGTCGCATCTCCTTACAGGCAATTCCCTATTTATAGTATCTTCCAACACCAAAAAACATTGACCATGAAACTGAGGCTTCTTTCGGCGTTCCTGTTCTGCTTTATTTCCATTTCCGCACTGCACGCACAGATTACACTCACCCAATATTGCACTGGCTTCACTGCGCCTACTGATATCCGTAATTGCGGCGACAGTCGTTTGTTCGTCGTAGAGCAACCCGGCAGAGTCCGCATTATCGACTCTACAGGTGCATTACTCGCCACACCATTTCTCGACATCACCGGCAGAGTTCTTTACGGTGGCGAAAGAGGCCTGCTCGGACTTGCATTCCCAGCCGACTATCAGGACTCCGGATATTTTTATGTGAACTATACCAGTCGCTCAACACCCGGTACCGGTCCGACCACCATTTCTCGTTTTCGTGTTTCTGCTGCCAACCCCAATGTGGCAGATCCCAACTCGGAAGAAATCCTATTGGTCATCTACCAGCCGTATTCCAACCACAACGGCGGCTGCCTGGCATTCAGTCCAGAAAACGGCTACCTCTATATCGGAACAGGCGATGGCGGTTCGCAAGGAGATCCGGGTAATCGAGCACAGAACCCGGACACGCTGTTGGGGAAATTATTACGCCTGAAGGTGACTTCAGGTACGCCTGGATATGAAATTCCGGAGACCAACCAGTTCGCAGGCAATCCGTCGCAAGGACGCCAAGAGATCTGGGGCATCGGCATGAGAAATCCATGGCGCTTCAGTTTCGATCCGTTAAACGGCGACCTGTGGATCGGAGATGTGGGTCAAGGATCATGGGAAGAAGTCGATCTTGAAGTCGCAGGAACGATTCAAGGACGTAATTACGGTTGGAGGTGCTACGAAGGCGCTCACACCTACAATACAACCGGTTGTGCGGCCGCATCTACCTTTACTCCGCCCGTTTACGAATATGCACATTCCGGCGGCAACTGTTCCATCACAGGAGGCTACATCTACCGTGGAGGGAAATTCGCCGACATGTATGGCAAATATTTCTTCACCGACTATTGCGTCAATTCCATGAGGACGTTGGAAAAAAGCGGTTCGACATTCAAT
>JBJTRB010000274.1:0-4090 GCA_046075925.1 Bacteroidota bacterium
ATCATCCTTTCACATCACCTAAGCCGGATGATTTCAGCAAATTGAAAAACGATCCAGGAGCTGTGCGAGCCAACGCGTACGATATGGTCATCAATGGCGTGGAAGTGGGCGGAGGGTCCGTCCGTATTCACGACAAAGAGCTCCAGCGTAAAATGTTCGGTATTCTGGGTTTCTCGGACGAGGAAGCCCAGCGTCAGTTCGGTTTCTTGATGAATGCGTTCGAATTCGGTGCGCCTCCTCATGCCGGAATCGCTTTCGGTTTTGATCGTCTCTGTTCGCTTTTCGGTGGAGCAGATTCCATCCGCGATTACATCGCTTTCCCGAAAAACAATGCGGGTCGTGACGTGATGATCGACTCTCCTTCGTCCATCAATCCCTCCCAACTGAAGGAATTAGGTATCGATACGGTCGGTTGAAAGTTTATTCATGCTGGCACCGGATCAAGTTGGTTGCCGATGAAGGATAGTTTTCCTTCTTTCTCCGAGATCATCCCGAAGGGTTCGTGCTCCAACAACAAGAAGCTGTCCAGATCGGTGTAGTCTGCCAATCCGGCCAAATGCATCGCTGAAGAAATGCCAAGCGTCGTTTCGACCATGCAGCCGACCATGGTTTTGAGTCCGTACTGCTTGGCCGCTCGGAGTATTTCCAGACCTCTGCGGTAGCCACCGGCTTTCATCAGTTTCATGTTGACGCCATGATAGGCGGATGAAACGGACTCCATGTCTATCTCGTGCGTTACGGCTTCATCTGCAAATAGCGGAAACGGGGAATACTTCTTCATATATGTCGCCTCTTGCGTTAATCTGGACGGCAGCGGCTGCTCCACCAGTTCAAGAGGCATTTTACGGACACCCTCCAGGAAGCGGATGCAATCGTCCACATCGGTGAACGCTTCGTTGGCATCCAGCAGTACGCGTCCTTTATAGTTTGCAAACAGTTCTTTCAGCAGGTCGCCTGCTGAAAGACGATCCACTTTCAGTTTGATGATCGGGAACCGGTGAAGGCGATAGTGATTCAGGAAATCGTGCAACTTACCCGGGTCCATGATCGGTACGGTGTAGGATGTAGCCAGATGGTCGGCTTCGGGTATGTCCAGCATTGCTATCAGTGAAGACCTGCGGTTGCATGCTTGTCGATGCATCCAGGCGGATTCAATGGCGAATCGTAGCGAGTAGGCCATGCCTGATCGATCCAGTATCGACTGAATTTCTGCTTCTGACTCCAAGGGACGATCGTGCGTGTGCGTGAATTCCTCGAATTGGGTCAATAAAAGATCGGGCGACTCGCCGTAACGAACGTTCGGAGCCGCCTCGCCATATCCAGTGATGTCTTGGAAAGAGTGGCGCACGACTAGGTTCACCTTCTCATCCGATGCATTCCTGGAGATCTTCCAGGTGTATTTGAGCGGCAATCTTACTTGCTGGATTTCCCAAAGGGGACGTGTTTCCATGTGAATACGATAGAATAGGATAAAAAAAATCCCCCGATGATTCACCGGGGGATTTTCGCTGACCGCTGCTAGAACGGTGAAGCGCTAAGATTACTTCTTCTTCTTAGCAGCTTTCTTAGCTTTCTTAGCTACTTTTTTCTTAGCAGCTTTCTTTGCTTTTGCCATTGTTGTTGGTTTTTTGATTGTTATGACTATTCAAACATAGTAAATAAAAAAAGGTTACACTTCATACACACTATTTTTTTTTCACATGAGATTGTTGATTACGTGAGACACTAAAAACCCTTCATCGATCATGTATAGTTGTTGACGAGAATTTTTTTCGAAGCGCTGAACATGGCTCCCATGGCTGATTACAGAAGTATATCAAATCGAAACATGAAGTGATAGCATCAAGTGGCATGCATCATTCGGTTTTCCGATCCATACGATATCAACAATCGATAGCCCTATCCGAAGAGTTGCATGTGCCTCATTTCAGCGTGATGCAAGACGATCAACGAGCACTCTCCGGCCGTATCCTTTACCCCCTGCTTTTGCGTATACGACCATGCCGACCGTCATGATCTACAATTTCCAGGAAAAGCTGAAGTCGCAACAATTGCAGAACCTCCGTTATCTGACGGTCTTTTCTGCGTTGATCGTCACTGCGCTTGGTTTTCTTTTCGAGTTCCTCTACCATGACGGTTGGATCCTGTTTTCAGGACTTATCGTCTCGATGGGATTGACCATCAACTTCCTTTTATCCTACTACAATAACTCGGTGCGCCGAAAATTCGATTCGATCACCGATTTCACCATCGTGCTACTGCATGTGTGGGCGGTATTCGTCGCTTATCAGCGCGATTTCGAAATTATGGTGCTACTGCCGGTGGCCATTTCGATTTTCACGTTCGCTTTGGTCTTCGACCGGGTCATGAAGTCGGTCTTGTTCATCTTCCTGCTCACCACACTCATGCTTGTGCTGATGTTGGTGAAGCGGGGTTGGGAACCGCAATACACGGTGGCCATCATCACCTTGTATTCCGGCGCCTTGCTCTCTAATCAGATCCAGAAAAGAAAGAAGCAGTTCCAGCGGGAAATCGCCAGCCAGGAATCACGTTTCTCTTCTCTGGTCGAGAACATGAATGACGGATTGGTGTATGTCGATACTTCTTGGAAGATCATTTCAGTCAGCGACCGATTCTGCCATATCATGGGTTATGAGTCGGATGAGTTGGTTGGCAGGGACCTGAGGGAATTCAATCAGGAAAACAGTAACGATCCGAATCAACCCGGTTTCTTGTTGGCCTTGGAGGATGGACAAAATGCCAAATCGGAGCTTCGTCTTTTACAACGCTCCGGCGTTCCACTTTCCGTTCGTGCGAATGGAGCACCTTACTTTGACGAGTTCGGATCAAGGAAAGGATTCATGGTGGTCTATACGGATATCAGCTCCCTCAAGCAAACCCAAGAGTTGCTCAAGAAAAGAGAAGAGGGCTATAGGACCTTCATCGATCAGAGTGCGATTGGCATTTGGAGGATCGATTACCTGGAGCCGATCCAGGTCGAACTTCCTGTCGAGCAGCAAGTCGACATGCTGTTGGATACCGGCGTGATCACCGAGTGCAACGACTTCATGGCCCATATGTATGGTTATTCCGACTCAAAGGACCTCTTGGGTAAATCCTTGCGCGATTTCTACCATGTCGAAAACGAAACGGACCGGACGAAAGTAAGAGACCTGATCCGTGAATTCGTGCTTTCGGGATACCGTATAAGCAATTCCGAGTCGAAAGAAAAAGACCGTCTGGGAAACATCCGCTATATGCTCAATAACAATATAGGAATAGTCGAGCGAGGACTTCTCATCAGGACGTGGGGAGTACAGGCGGATATCACCGAACGTAAAACCACCGAGCGGGAACTACGCGAAGCCTACCAGGAGTTGGATACCTTCTTCTATAAGGCATCTCACGACTTGAAAGGTCCGATCGCCAGTATGCTGGGCGTCGTGCATCTCGGACAGCTCGACACCACCGACCCACAGCTGGTCAGGTATTTCTCGATGATCGAGTCCAGTGCACAACGACTCGACCGCACACTCATGGAACTCATAGAACTGGCTCGCACGCGCAAAGGCGCCAGCAAGGTGAGCAGTATCGGCTTACGGAGTTTTCTGGATCGTATCATGGCTGAACTGGATCACCTGCCGAAATTCCCCAAGACGGTATTTGAAATCAGTGTGGATGAAGAAGTGGAGGTAATGACGGACCGGGTACTGTTGCAATCAGTGCTGAAGAACCTGATCCATAACTCCATCAACTACAGCAGCCGCACGGAGCCTAAGATCCGGATCAGGGCCAAGGAATTCGGATCTTCCGTCGAACTCGAAGTGACGGATAATGGAGAGGGTATCCCCGAACACATTCGTCCCAGGATTTTTGAAATGTTCTACAGAGGTCACCAGGAATCCGATGGCTCCGGACTCGGTCTCTTCGTTGTCAAGAACGCCCTGGAAAAGATGGGTGGATCCATCCGTTTCGAAACAGCGGCAGGAAAGGGTACTTCCTTTTATGTTACTTTGCCCAAGCGTTTGCTCGATTCATAAGCGCTACCTGATTCATCATGATGTTACGTATTGAACACCTGGGCATCGCT
>JBJTRB010000275.1:0-4223 GCA_046075925.1 Bacteroidota bacterium
ATCGACTTGCTGATGGGAACCGCAAGTACGAAGTCTTCGAAGCATCGGAAGCCCTTTCAGAAGGTGATGTGCTTTCGCTCGAAGAGAAATTCCTGGCTGGCGAAGGACAGAATATCACTCCTGCACGATATTCGAAAGACCCGGAAGAAAGGGCTCGCATTTCCGAAATCGTAAAAGAAGAGCTTCGAAAAGCGGCCGTGCTGCTGGATATCGAGGGTTATGCCAGAATAGACGCCTTCGTGAGAACGTGGCGCAACGGAAAAGTGGAAGTCGTTTTCATCGAGGTCAATTCCCTTCCGGGTATGACACCTGCCACTTGTATTTTCCACCAGACCGCCATAGCGGGATACAAGCCCTACGACTTCATCGACCGTATACTTCGTTACGGCATGAGCAATAATCATCACGGAGCAGCGTTGCAATCCTGAGTATAAGATCATGAGCGGATCCTTCTTTTCTTTCGTGCGAAGTAAATTGTTCGTCTATAACCTGGCTGCTGCTATCCTGCTGCTGTCTATCGTGATATTTTTCCTGCAGAACTGGCTGGGAGCATTCACCCATCACGGCGAATCGATCACCGTCCCCGACGTTCGAGGAATGAACATGGAGCGCTTAGAAAAATTCCTCGCCGAAAACCAGTTGGAATACGAGGTCGTCGACTCATTGTATGAGACCGGACGAAAGCCCGGCGTAGTCATCGACCAGGATCCGGCACCCGCTTCCAAGGTGAAGCAAGGTCGCACACTCTACCTGACCATCAATTCCAGCAAACCACCGAAGGTGAAAATGCCCAATTTGTTGGATGTGAGTTACAGGCAGGCTGAGTCCATACTCGAATCGTTCGGACTGAAAGTCGGTGCTGTGACTTACAAGCCTGACTTGGCCAAGAATGCCGTACTTGATCAGGTTTATCGTGGAAGCACTGTGCTGCCTGGCGTAGAGATCTTCAAAGGAAGCAAGATCGATCTGGTACTGGGAGACGGCGCTGGTAATGCTCAAGTGGAAGTACCTAAGTTGATAGGATTGACTCTGGATGAAGCGACGTTTGTCCTAAGAGCTTCTTCCCTCAGTCTTGGAACTGTCCATTTCGATCAAGGTGTCCGCGATACCATCAATGCCAAGATTTATCGCCAGGTTCCGGCTGAAGAGTCCACCACCCCGTTGAGCACTGGTGAAGCCGTATCCGTTTTCCTACGTTAATCGCCTTCCAAATTAGCTCTGTAAAGCGTAACTTGCCGATATGACTACCCGCCTCTTCCCAATTCGTGTCGCACTTCGGGTCGTCTGCTCCCTTTTGTTTTCAAGTATATTTTTCGGAACCTCCGTTTCCGCCCAGGAAGTATTGATTCCGCTTTCAAGCAATCAGACCATCAAAGGGAAACTTCTTGAGGCTCACGGATCACCTGCATCCGCCCGAAGCCTGCCTGTCACACTGCCGTTCATCGATGATTTTTCTCGCGGCGATGTATTCCCGCGAGCCGACCTGTGGCTGGATAGTAATGTATTCGTGAACAGCAATTATCCGGACAACCCGCCGACCCTGGGAGTCGCCACCTTCGATGGAATCGACCAATTCGGCAACCCGTACAATCCCTCAGCTGGATCCAGCGACAAGGCCGACTACCTCACCTCGCAATCCATTGACTTAACCTCCTATGCGAACGACACCACGGTTTGGTTCAGCTTTTACTACCAACCACAAGGAATCGGCGATGCTCCGGAAAGCGGCGATTCCCTCGTGCTTCAATTTCTGGACTCATCCGGAACATGGATCAACATGTGGTCGAAGCCCGGACAGACGGACACCGTTTTTCAACGTACAAGTCTGCGCGTGAGTGGCAGGATTTTCCTACACGACGCCTTCCAGTTCAGGTTTTACAACTACGCAACTGTCAATGGCAACCGTGATCATTGGCACGTGGATTACGTACAACTGAAAGCAAACTCGACAGCAAACGATCCGATAAGGGACAACGCCTTTTTCCGGCCACACCTGTCTCTGCTTGACGAGTTCGAATCGATGCCGTACTCCCATTACAAGAGCTTGCCATCGGCCTCAGCTGCAATCAAGACCTCCATTCAGGATTCCATCCGAAATATCGAATACGGTCAGACATCCTTTCAATTCTACAGCACGATCAACGACCAATCCGGAAACAACCTCTTCAATGTGAGTGGAGGAACCCAGTCCATCAACTCCAATTCGGTTGTCGCTTACCGAACCTCATTATCGGGATTCAGCTTCCCTTCCAATCCTGGCAACAAGGCTGAATTCCAGTTGAAGAATTTCATCTCCTTGACCGGAATCCAGTCCAACCTTGACAACGACACGATCCGCTATCGGCAGGTTTTCGATAACTACTACGCGTACGACGACGGTTCTGCCGAAGTAGGTTATGGTGTCACCGGAAGTTCCGGTGTGAAATTCGCCTACAAGTTCGATGTCAAAAAGCAAGACACGCTCAGGGGCATCGACATGTACTTCAACCCGTCTGGCGTAAACGTCGCCAGCTCCTTGATCCAGCTTTGCTTATGGGACCAGGTCAATCCTTCCCAAAATTATGACAACTTGGTTTATCGTCAGATCAACCAGCGCCCCAGGAACATCGACAGCATCAACGGATTTGCACGGTATCTTTTCGATACGCTGTTGGTAGTCCAGCCCGGTCCGATCCACATCGGGTTCATCCAGAACAATCCAGGATTACTCATCGGTCTGGGATTGGACAGAAACACCGATCATCATCTCGACATGTTCTATCACACAGATGGAAACTGGGACACATCCAGCGTGATAGGATCGTGGATGATGCGACCCATTTTTGGTGACACTCTGTATGATGGGGTCATAGGAATCGAAGAGCCCGTTTCCGGTAAGCTGCCATTCACCATTTACCCACAACCTGCTGACGACCTCTTGCAGATCGATTCAGGAGATAGTAATGCGGACAATTACGAGATCTATGCAACTGACGGAAGAAAAGTCGCCGAGGGCCGCTTGGAGAATTCCATCAGCACCAAGGAACTTCCATCCGGTGTATACCTACTGCGTGTCTACTCTTTGAAAAAAGGCATTTCAGGATCACGTCAACTGCTGATCAGCCGCTGATCATTTCATGGAGTTCTTAGACCTCGATAACTCCGACAAGGACGAACTGTACGAGCACCACCGCATACAGGTGGACAAAGGTCAGGCACCGTTGCGGATTGACAAGTTCCTGATGAACCGGTTGGAGGGGATTTCCAGGAACCGCATACAGTCCGCCTGTGATGCGGGCTGTGTGCTCGTAAATGGCAAAGAGGCGAAGTCCAGTTATAAAGTAAGACCCTCCGATCTCATCCAGATCGTCTTACCTGAGCCGGTGCATGAGTTCGAACTCATCCCGGAGGACATTCCACTGAATATCGTTTTCGAAGACGAAGATCTTGTCGTGTTGGACAAGCCTGCCGGATTGGTCGTGCATCCGGGTGTAGGAAACTATACCGGCACGTTGATGAATGCGTTGGTGTATCACTTTGATAATTTACCTGTAAGGGAGGGCGGAATGCACCGCCCTGGTCTGGTACACCGCATCGACAAAAACACTTCCGGATTGATGGTGGTGGCTAAAAGCGAAAGGGCCATGGCAGGACTTGCAAAAGAATTCTTCGACCACACCATTGAAAGGAATTATCTCGCTTTGGTGTGGGGAGATTTCAAGGAGGAGAACGGTACAGTGACTGGAAATATCGCTCGAAGCCTTAAGGACCGGAAGGTCATGGATGTGTTCCAAGATCCCGCCATCGGCAAACATGCAGTTACCCATTATGAGGTCGTAGAACGATTCGGGTACGTCACCTTGCTGCGCTGCAAATTGGAGACAGGACGCACGCACCAGATACGTGTACACATGAAACACATCGGCCATCCGCTTTTCAACGATGAGACCTATGGCGGCGACAAGATCCTGAAAGGAACTACTTTTTCGAAATACAGGCAGTTCATCGAGAACTGTTTCAGCCTGATGCCAAGACAGGCGTTGCATGCTGCGACACTCGGATTCAAACATCCTGGCACCGGAGGCGACTTGCATTTCGAGTCACCGCTTCCGACAGACTTCCAAGCGCTGCTGGAAAAATGGAGGAATTACACGATACAGCGGGCCGATTGATTTTTCGAATCAGCCGTTTTCATTCAACCTTCAACCGGCTCGACGGAAAAGTCTCTAAGCACATTATACAAC
>JBJTRB010000276.1:0-3346 GCA_046075925.1 Bacteroidota bacterium
ATAGTCGGGTCACCGCTCCGTTGAGGAAATTCCGGGACCGCGCATATTCGATTGGATCGATCTTGTCCATCCGATCGAGTAATTCCTGGTAAGTCAGTACGGACATAATTCGAGGTAAAGCAGGATAACAATTCCGAACAAGAGATGTTCAGGCTATAATCAATCCTTCAATCCTCCTCACCTTCCTGCTCGACAGCACCAGCAGTCCCTGCGCTTCCAAGTTCTATATGGTGGATCTTGCCGCCTAGCAAGCCCACTCTTACCAGTTGAGCGCTGGCTAAAAGCGTGGCAAGTGCAAAAAGCAGGAATAATTTCTCAGGCATTGCTTTTTTGGAAAAAGTCACGAATAGAGCCATTGCAGCAGCAGCGCCGGCGACCACCGTCATCCATAAAGCGACATCCGCAGCTTCTTCGTGCTCTTCAATGGCGGATTCCGAAACGCCCGGCAATTCCTCCACCGACTCTTCCGCACCCTCGCCGGTTTTAAAAACGATAGCGGTTGCCAACGCAGAAATCACTACACCGAACAAAGCCGCCTTTTTCAGATCCACTGAACGGAAAATAATTCCGGCAAGTGCTAACAGGAAGGAGAAAACAACGCCAAGGATGGCGACATGATTGACGACCAGGTGAAGGTGGGTTTCAGACATCATGACACGAATGTAATTACAATTGTCAGAATAAACACCTGTTTTAACTGCAACCTATTGTGGCTCCGCAGTTAGGACATCGGAAACAGCTCCCCACGCGTACCGTTACGAAACCACACTCTGCACAGTGAGGCGCTGTCTCATCCAAAGGATTTTCTCCTCGAACCGCCTGAAGCGGCTGGAACAGTTTGCAACCTTCGCGGTAGATAGCCATCGATTTCAATCCATGTGTCCATGCAGACATGAAACAGTCGGAAACATCTTTCACACTTGCAGTAGCTGGCAAATTCACCGTTTTGGATATGGCACCGGAAATGAATGGCTGAACAGCAGCCATCATTCTTATATGTCCAGTTGCATGTATAACGACATCTCCATTGTCAATTGGATCTGAAGCACAATGAAACACCTGCTGATGCTCCTGTTTCAACAGCGGATGTCCGATCAGCGTGCCATGTTCAGTAACAAAGTTTAGCATCTCTTCGATTGTCCCTGCATCATAACCCAATGCGGCTAATGCTCTCGGTAGTGACTGACTGAACAACTTGAGTCGCCCTCCTCCTGACAAGTTCTTATTTCTTAGTAATGAATACTCAGGTTCAATGCCTGTGGTGTCGCAATCCATAACCAAAGAAATGGTACCAGTAGGAGCGATTACCGTTACCTGCGCATTCCGGACACCGTTTTCACGAATGAGCTTGACAGCCGTTTGCAAAGAATTACGAGCTGCAGTCAGCAGCTCAGCGTCGCAGAGCGACCATTCCAGAGGAGGAGGTGAAATGGACAGCCCATCGTACTCCAAAGAAGGGTATTCGATTGCCACACGATGATTATGCAAGACCCTAAAAACATCATCTCTATTATCATCGAATTTCGGAAATGCCCCTACTGCTGCTGCCAGCTCCGAAGATGTGCAATAAGCCGTTCCGGTCATCAAAGCTGAAATCGCCCCGGCGAGTGCATTGGATGCAGGACTTTCATAGGCAAGTCCCTTTGACAACAAGAACGCTCCAAGGTTAGCAAAGCCTAAGCCGATCGTCCGGTATTCGTAAGACTTCCTCGCTACGACTTCAGATGGATACTGAGCCATGAGTACGGAGATTTCCAAGGCGACAGTCATGATTCGACAGCAATGCTCGAACTCCTTTATTTTGAAACGACCCGTGCCTTCATCCAGAAATTTGATCAGGTTGATGGAGGCGAGGTTGCAAGCCGTATCGTCGAGAAACATATATTCCGAGCAAGGATTAGACGCGTTTATCCGTCCCCCTGCCGGACATGTATTCCATTCGTTGATAGTCGTATCGAACTGCACTCCGGGGTCGCCACATTCCCAAGCTGCCTGACACATTTCGTCCCAAATCTGTTGTGCCGGAATCAACTGCAGAACCTGTCGATCGGTTCTTGAAGTAAGTGCCCACTGCTCTCCATTTCTGAGCGCTTGCATGAATTCATCCGATAGTCGTACGCTATTATTGGAATTCTGTCCGGAAACGGTTCTGTACGCTTCTCCCTCAAAGCCACCCTGGAATCCAGCAGCTATCAAGGATTTAGCCTTTTGCTCTTCTCCTGCCTTCCAACGTATGAATTCCAAGATTTCCGGATGGTCTGCATCCAGACAAACCATTTTTGCCGCACGGCGTGTAGTTCCACCGGATCGTATTGCAGCTGCAGCCGCATCACCGATTCGAAGGAAAGACATCAGCCCGGAAGAGCTTCCACCACCGGATAATTTTTCACCCGCTCCACGGATGGCTGAAAAGTTAGTACCACAACCGGAACCGTATTTGAATACACGTGCTTCGCGCAGCCAGAGGTCCATTATTCCTCCCGGGTTGACCAAATCATCTTTCACGGATAGGATAAAGCAACCGTGGGGTTGCGGATGCTCATAGGCCGAGCTCGAAGGCTCTACTCGACCCGTATCGGGTTCGACATAATAATGACCTTGAGCAGGGCCGTCGATACCATAAACATGGAAGAGCCCCGTATTGAACCACTGCGGGGAATTCGGCGCTGCACGCTGATCCAAAAGAATGAATATCACCTCGTCATAAAAGGCTTTTTGATCCTCCTCTGAAGAAAAATAACCGTACCTGGCTCCCCAATTAGACCAGCAGGCGGCGATGCGGTGAACAACCTGTTTAATGGAATACTCGCCGCCCGGGGTTCCACCCTCTTTGGGTACACCCTCGCGTCTGAAATATTTCTGGGCAAGTATGTCCGTTGCGGTTTGAGACCATCCTGCAGGCACCTCCACACCTTTTTGGGAGAATACGATGTCGCCAGAAATTCCGGCAATAGTCACATCTCGTCTTTCGAAAAGAAAGCACTCGAAAGGAGAGCGATCCTGTTGCGTGAACAGACGATTTACTTTCAAGCCTCCTGCCGGATTATCCGTTGAAGCCATATGAAGGAATCAGAATAATGGCGTGGAAGACGGCTTCTCAGCGTGAAAGACCAGTAACGGTTTGACTGGATGCAAAACCATATTTCTGGAGACACTGCGGGTAGTCAGTCGATCGAAAAAATTCTTTTTACTCCTGGAAACAGCAATGATGTCGCAAGGAATCCTTTCCATGAACTCCATTACAGCTACATCCACTTCACTTCTAGAAATCAATTCGAACACGATTTTATCGTAAGCAATGGATTCCTTCACTTGTCGCCTGAAATTATCCATACGATGCTCTTCC
>JBJTRB010000277.1:0-5997 GCA_046075925.1 Bacteroidota bacterium
GTTATCGATATCTTTTGCATGTCGATTCCGGCGGTACTCATCCCAAGAAAGGCGACTACGTCACAATCGAGCTGGTTTGCCATGTGGAGGACAGCGTCTTGTTGGATACACGAAAGGGCGGAGCTCCCTACCGCTTGCGGCTGGAAGAATTCCCGTTCGTCGGCTGTTATGAGGAAGGACTGACCAATATCGGACAAGGCGATAGTGCCACCTTCTTCGTTCCCGCTGATTCCCTTTTCGAATTCCTGTTCCGTCGCGCTGGGAACGATTCCATCCTTCAGGAGCAGACCTTGCTGAAAAAAGGGACCTCTGTGATGTACGATGTTAAAATGCTCAAAGTGCAAGGTTATGTGGAAGCGGAGCAGGAGATGCAGATGCAATACTCCAAAATGGAAAAGAAGGAGAAAGCGATCCTGAAGGAATTCATCGAAAAGAACAAGATCAACGTCAAGCCGGATGCACAAGGCATTTACAAAGTGCTTCCCGCCATCACCAAAACCGTCGGTTTGCCAGCCGATAGCGGCTCACTCATCCTGCTATACTTCCGGGCCAGGTTGATGGATGGAACCATTTTCAATTCCACCAAAGAAGGAATGCCGTTCCAATTCGTCCTGGGTCAGGACAAGGTCATCAAAGCGTGGCAAATCTATTTGAAGGGCGTGAAAAGAGGAGAGAACTTTTCCTTGATCGTACCTTCTTCGATGGCCTATGGAGAAGAAGGCTTGCTTGATTCGCAGACGGGACGCTTCATGGTGCCGCCTTATTCGACAATCATCTACGATTTCGTGGTGGCCGGTGTTGAGCCACCGGGGGCCGCCGGGACGACTGTTTCCCGGAAATGACCGACTCACCGATCAGAAAAATGCAAGGGCGTTTGTGAAGGTCGGGCTTTGACGACTTCCACGCTGAAATGCTTTTTGAAAGGACCATCTCACTGCTACTCGCCAAGTCGCACGCGATACATAAGGACGTGTCAGGCGCCAACACAGCAAGCAGATCTTCCAGCATCGCCTGATTCCGATAAGGTGTTTCAATGAAGAGCTGCGTTTCGCCCGACTTCATCACCTCTTTTTCCATCGAGCGCAGTTGTTCTTTGCGAACACCCGACTCGCGTGAAAGGTAGCCGTGGAACCTGAACCGTTGGCCGTTGAGTCCGCTGGCCATCAACCCCAGCAGGATGCTGGAAGGTCCGGCTAACGGTACGACGCGAATGCCTCTGTGGTGAGCAAGCGCTACGACGGCACTTCCTGGATCAGCAACGCCTGGACAACCCGCTTCGCTCATCAGACCGCAATCGATGCCTTCCAGTAAAGGAGCAATTAACGAAGGGACTTCCTCCGGCGTCGTATGTTCGTCCAGCACAGTCAACGACAGTTCTTGTTGTGGAACCGGCGTGCGGATGGATGAAAGAAAAGCACGGGCCGTCTTTTCATTCTCCACGATGAAATGACGCAACCGTTTGGCTGTATCGATCACAGCCAATGGCAACTGGTTGGCATCGGATGCGCCTAAATAGACAGGTATTAGAAAGAGGGTGCCTGTCGTTGCCATGATTCACTTTTTCGCCAGAAGCGATTCGAGTTCATCGACGACTTCATCGCAGGCCGTATCCAACAGTCCGTAGACGTGCTCGAAGGCATCCAGCTTTCCGTACCAGGGATCGGGTACTTCGATGTCTTGTCCGGGATAGAGCACATCCAACAGCAATTGCACCTTCTCACGGTGATGATCAGTCGCAGCAAGTTGCAGCACGTTCCGACGATTGGAAACATCCATGACGTAGATGCGATCGAAAGCATCGAAATCGGTGGCATCGAATTGTCGCGCAGCCAAACCGGAAATATCCACTCCGTATTTCCCCGCAGTTGAAATGGCCCGCTGGTCGGGCGCTTCGCCTACGTGGTAATTGCCTGTCCCGGCAGAATCGACTGTAGCAGGCAATTGCCGCTCATCGAGCTTGTTTCTCAGAATCCCTTCTGCCATGGGCGAACGACAGATGTTCCCCAGGCAAACCATTAAAATCTTCATGCTTCAAGTAGTTTGTTTCGTTCATGCAATGCATGACGTTTAGCACGTGAATGTCGCAGCAAAAAGAGCCGGTCGGGAATGAGTAATAAGGAGGATGTCAACGTACGGTTGTCGACAAAAGGGCCCGATCAGATCCGGTGAAATGCGCCTTTGTTCAAGATAGCTACCGGTCGCCCCGTGAGCGTTCGTCCTGCGAACGGATTATTACAACCTTTCGAGCGTAAATCGGCCGCAGTCACTCTCCAGCTGGCAGCAGGATCGAACACGGTCAGTTCCGCAGCCGAGCCGACGGCAATCGTCGGGATGGGCAGACCCAGGATCGTGCGTGGTTGCACAGCCAGTGCATCGATCAATCGGTCCATCGGAACATGGCCATGCAACGCACTGAAAGCAGCGGAGAAAGCGGTTTCCAATCCGGCTGCACCGAACTCGGCGAGATCGAATTCTTTTTTCTTGGACTCGATATCGAACGGACGATGATCGGAGGTGATGGCTCCAATGGTTCCGTCTTTAATACCATCGATCAGCGCCAACCGGTCCTCTTCGGCACGAAGTGGCGGCTTCACCTTCAAGTGCGTATCGAAACCTTCCATGGCTTCTTCGTTGAAATAAAGATGTAACGCGGAAACATCCGCGGTCACTTTCAAACCCTGCTGACGGGCACGGCGGATCAGTTCGACGGATGCTGCGGTGGAAATACAAGAAAAGTGCAACGAGCCTCCGGTGTATTCCAACAATTGAAGGTCGCGGCTGACCATGACACTTTCCGCTAAACCGGGAATGCCTTTCAATCCCATGCGCGTGCTCACAGCGCCTTCGTGCACCTGTCCCTTGCCCGCAATGTGACGGTCTTCGGCTTGTACGAGTACACGTCCGTCAAAATCCTTGCAGTAGAGTAGCGCCCGTTGCAACATGCCAGCATTGGTGAGCGGGTGCTGGTCGTCCGTGAACGCCACAGCGCCGGAGCGCCACATGTCGTACAACTCCGCCAGATCGTTTCCTTCGCCGCCTACGGTGATGCAGCCTGCAGGGTGGATGGTGACAAGTCCGCCTTCGGTTCGTCGGCGAACGAATTCGATACCCGACTTGGAGTCGAGCGCCGGTCGGGTAGAAGGCATGAGCAACACACCGGTGAAACCGCCTTGTGCAGCAGCCGCCGCGCCGCTGCGCAAATCCTCGCGATGCTCGTTACCCGGCTCACCGAAGCTGGCACGCATGTCGAACCATCCGAGTGAGACGTGCAGACCATTTCCTTCGACTACTTCGGCTTTGTCGGCATGGGCAGTACCGCCCTCTACGATTGAATGGATGGTGCCGTTTTCTACCAGGATGTCCTTGATGGAACCGTGATGCGGTGTAGCAGGAGCGCAAACTTTTACCGAGTGTAGGAGGACCCTCATCGTGCAGCAGGTTTGAAATATCTGATCAAAAGGATTTCAGCCAATAGGAACAAAAGCACTGCGATGATACAGTACTTCCACAACGAAATACCTTCCCGCAAGCGGGAGAGGGAATGCCCCACCGTGGGATCGTCCGCATCGAGCAGTTCAGGTGCCGAGCCGCGCACGCCGAAGTAGGAGTTGAGCGCTTCGGTACTCATGGGAGCCAGATCCGATTCCTTACGGTCGTAATTGAATGCGACCACGTTCACGATACTGTTTCCTGCCTTGACAGCGTAATTGCCGGCCGACTTCACCTGGTCTTGCAACGTCAACGTTGCGGTGCCACCGATCCGACGTACGTCGGGAATGGCATCGAATCCGTTGGCGGCACCTACGACATGATAGACCTGATCGCCGGGCAATAACGTGTCGCCTGCAGCGAATTCAGCGTAACGGCCGGTGATTTTTCCGGGAACGATTTCGGATGATCCGATCAATGCGGCTTTGAGGAAAACCGGCACGAACAAGGCATGCTGCTGGAAGTTGGAATAATCCGGATCGAGTGGAACACTCAGGGTATAACAGGCGCCGGAGCCTAAGGAGGTGCGAACCAAAAACGGCGATCCGTTTTCCATCCGCATCACCGGTTGCCAACCTTTGCCTGCAGCCGGTGAGAGTGGCAGGTACTTGCGTACGACAGGCAGGTCGAGGTTCTCGGCCAGTGTCTTTCCTTTTTCAAAAACACCCGACAATAACGGGTCGGATGTCTCCAATCGGTTCACTTTGGTGGAATCGTTGGAAGGAGCGGCGATCGTCGGCAGGGAACAAACACTGGCGAAGGAGGAATAGCCCGCAGCATTCGCATCAGGAGAGGGAATCAGCACCAGCGTACCGCCAGCTTCCAGATAGGATTTCAGCGCTTGCTGAAGTCCGGTCGCGAAATTGCGGACACCGTGCAGGACGATCAGCTGTTGTGCCTGCAGCGCGCTGTAGTCGACCTGGGCTTCGCTGACGGAGCGGTAACGGAAATACGCGTCGTTACCGAAAAGCGCATCGAGGTAAGGGCTGCCACTGCCGCCATGGATGCACATCACCTGCACTTCGGGTCGTACACGGAAAGCGAAAAAGAACGTATCGTCGAAGGTGACCGGATGATCGGCGATGGAAACAGCTGCTTCCTGCCAACCGGTGCCGGCCACCGTGAAGGGTAATTTCACCTCGACCGCACTACCGGCAGGAACCGTGGCGGCGGCGAGTGCACGCTGCTGTCCGTTGACATGCAGTTTGACGGGAAGGTCTTTCAGCTCCTTCTCGCCGTAGTTGCGCAGGCGCACGTTCAGCTCCTGCGCTTTGCCCGGTTCGATATAGGGCGTATTGAAATAGCAGGTGTCTACAGAAACATTGGCCGTATTGGCGGCACTGAAGGGCAGCAGATACGTCTGTAAGGAAGAATCGGGTGGGAGCGGCGTCTCATCTGCAAGGGATGACTGGAAATCGGATAACAAAAACGCAGCCTGCTCTTCGCCTGCAGCAGAAGGCTCGGCTCCGAAGGCGTCTTTCTGACGCATGACGATCTCTTGGAGGGTCCTGACGGTTGAGCTCGGCCGCAGCTCATCAAGTCGTTGCAGGAATTCTTCGCGCGTCACGAACCGCTGGTCCCGCGCTTCGAAGTCGTTGGTCAGTAGTTGGAAACGGTCGGACGCAGGGTAGGACAGCACCAGCTCGCGGGCGCGTTCGCGGGCTACCTCCAGCAGCGGGCCGTAGGTGCCTTGAGCTTCCATGCTGAAGGAGTTGTCGACCCAGATGCTGACGCGGTTGCGGGCCGAACGGCTGGCGCCTTTGCGTGCCGGCAGGTAGGGCTGGGCGAAGGCCAGCACCAGGAATGTCAGTGCCAACAGGCGAGAGGCCAGCACGAGCAGATGTTTGAGGCGGGAGCGGTGCCGCGTATCCTGCTTGATTTCCTGCAGGAAACGGACGTTGGTGAAGAGCACCCGCTTGAAGCGGCGGAAATTGAAGAGGTGGACAAGGATGGGAACGGCCAGGGCGAAAAGCGCAAAAAGGAATTGCGGGTGGACGAAACGCATCGTTGGCGAAGGTACGCAATTCTGCGACGTATCGGGCGGTCAGCGACCCCGATCCTGCACGCCGAATCCGAACAGCGCGAAATCGTACTTGACCGGATCGGCCGGATCGAGGCGGCGCAGGTTGCGGGTCAGTTCCACCACGGCGGTCCAGTCGTCCTGCTTGCGACGGAGCAGCTTCAGTTCGCGGGCTACCCGACCCGAATGCACGTCGAGCGGGCAGAAAAGTTGAGCCGGGGTGAGCGACTTCCAGATGCCGAAATCGACGCCGCGACCGTCGTTGCGGACCATCCAGCGCAGGAACATGTTGATGCGTTTGGCCGCTGATCCGGCGGATGGATCGGCGAAGTGTTTTCGGGTGCGTGCCGGGTGGCGGATGGAGAAGAAGGCAGCCCGTGCGCGGGTGATGTGCGCCCCGCTGTCGGGTTCATCCTCGGGCAGTGGACGAAACAGCGCCTCCAAACCGCCCGGCTGTTGGTACACGTGGCGCAGGCAGCGGATGAAAG
>JBJTRB010000278.1:0-4064 GCA_046075925.1 Bacteroidota bacterium
TTTTTCTGTCTACGGCTTTATTTTTCACTTCTTGTAAAAACGACCCGCTTGAATTCCTGCCGCCTTCAGGGAACGGCACTGGCGCTAACAGCTGTGATCCCGATTCGGCCTATTTTGAGAATGACATTGCTCCACTCTTGAACACCAATTGCGCGAAAAGCGGTTGTCATGACCCGATCACGCACGCTGAAGGAATACGTTTGAACACCTATGCCAATGTCATGAATTCAGGCATCATCGATCCAGGAAATCCGGGCAATAGCGACCTGATAGAGGTGATTACTGAAACGGATCCTGACAAGATCATGCCACCACCTCCTGCACAACCACTCACCTCTTCCCAGATCGCTTTGTTGAACCAATGGATCAGCCAAGGGGCTCGTAATAATTCCTGCACTGGCGGTTGCGACACTACCAACGTAACCTTTTCCCAATCCATTGCGCCCCTTTTGCAGAACAAATGCAACGGTTGCCATGGCACTTCCAATCCCGGAGGAGGAGTCATTCTGACCAGCTATGCCAATGTGCTGACTGTAGCTCAGAATGGAAAGTTGCTTAGCTCCGTGGAACACACATCGGCTTTCCCTATGCCCAAGAACGGCAATAAACTACCGCAGTGCGAAATCGACATGATACGCATATGGATTGACGCAGGCGCTCCGAATAACTGATACTGCCATGCCGCGCTACCTAGTATTCCTCTTTTTAATAGCAGCCATCTTCCAAGGTTGTTATTACGACTCGGTGGAGGAACTGTATCCTATCAGCTTCTCTGGCAATTGCGACACAACGGGAAGCACCTACTCATCCGATATCGGACCCGTTTTCAGTTCATACAATTGCTCCTCTTGTCATTCCGGCAGTTCCCCCTCTGGCGGTATTGATCTTTCAAGTTCAGCAACCATCCGGTCTTTCATTCAACAAAGCTCCCCGAACAATTACAACCGCATGATGGGAGCTATCCGACATAAATCTGCTTACCCGATGCCTAATCCTGGCACGAAGATTGACAATTGCTCCGCCAATCGAATTGAAGCCTGGATATTGAAAGGGTGTCCCGATTAAAAGAACATGAAACTACTGCGCATCATTCTTATACTTGTTGTAATAGGCACTGCCGCTGCCCTCTATGGTATCCGAGAATTCAATCGTAAACCGGAAAGCACTTCTGAAAAAGAAGCTATCGGCAGGTATTCAGCAGGAAGTCTGACGGAACAATTTGAAAAGAACGACTCATCAGCCACCCTGCAACTTGCAGGCAAGATCGTGGAAGTGGATGGCATCATCGAAGAACGCACCGAAGACAATGGCACGATCCGTATAAAACTCAAAGGCACGGACATGTCCAGCATCATTTGTCAGTTGGAAGCAAAAGACTCCGCCTTGATATCCGGCAAAGGAACCGGTGCAACGGTTTGCGTCAAAGGCCAATGCAACACCTATCAAAAAGTCGACCTATTGCCCGGAGGTGACTTACTCCTAAGCAACTGCGTGCTTGTGGACTATCGAAAATGAATCCATCATCCAAACGAACATAAACCCTGATTCAACCATGAAAAAAATCCTCATCCTCTTTTGCGCATTAGCAGTAACAGGCGCATCAGCACAATCGAAATTCTTCACCAAGAAGGGCAAAATCACCTTCGATGCGACCACACCGGATTCACCAGAACAGATCCGCGCTAAAAACGAAAACGTCGTGAGCGTTATCGATCTTTCAAGCGGTGCGATGGAATTCATGCTATCAATGACGGCTTTCTCATTCGAAAAGGCGCTCATGCAGGAACATTTCAATGAGAACTATGTGGAGTCCGAGAAGTTCCCGAAAGCCAATTTCAAGGGCTCGATTGTGAACCTCAAGGATGTCAGTCTTTTGAAAGACGCCAACTATCCGGTGAACATCAAAGGCAACATGACCATTCATGGAGTGACGAAAGAAGTCACTGCTACAGGAACGCTGACCGTTAAAGGCGGCACCTTGACCGCCGGCAAATCGGAATTCAAACTCCACCTGCCAGATTACGGAATCGATATTCCGAATCTTGTCAGCGACAAACTTTCCAAAGACGCAAAGATCAAGGTCGACCTGGTTTACGAGCCTGTCAAGTAAGTAACCCGCTCACAGCCATCGAAGCCCTCCAAGCAGAGGGCTTTTTTTATTTTATCAGCGAGTCCAAACGGTACAGGTCGTCCGCAGCAGGCAACAACAGCAAAGCCAGCACCATGACGAAACGAGGGAAGTAGAATTGCATGTCCCACATGGCTTTGATCGAACTGAACATAACGGCAACGATGATCAGATCGACTGAAAGTGCATACAGTGCATAATCACGAAGCAGTCCGAGCGCTAATAACACACCACAAATCAATTCGATCCAGGATGACAAAGCGACCATGGGTCGGACAGCTCCGTTCGGCAATAGCGTCTTTTTCAGTGGATCGATGACCGTATCCAATACCTGGGATGTACCCAATTTGAAAATCTTATCATAGCCTTGAAAAAAGAACAATGCGCCGGCAGTCACCCGTAGCAAAAACAGGCCTGCAGCAAACTGATTGAGAACAGGATCGATGAATGTCATGCGTGAAAAATAGGTAAAATTCAATCAAGGACTCACTATGAACCTCAGTGATGCCTACAACATGCTGCAGGTTCCACATGGATACCACGGTAGATAGTTTTACTGTCTGATATTTTCAATCTCCTACACAAATTGATAAATGAGTAAGCAATATAACATGACAAAAGTCAGTCTGTTCCCGCCAATTCTTTTTTTACCGCTTTCCAGTATTTGAAAAACGAACCACTGACCACTTTTACGTCCGTCAGGAAGGGCCGCTCCTCAGAGATACCGATAAAATGGGCATTGAATGGATGACTTCTGAAGTGGATTTCATTTCCGCCATATAAACTTTGAAGGTCCGAGAACTCCCCTCCGAAAAATTGAATTCCAGGAATTCGACCGGCCAATTCCATTAGGAATCCGAGCACTTTATCGCTTACCGGATAGCGGCTGAAATGTGAAGGTTCGAGCAAAAGAACACGGTTGCAGGCCACATCCTCCTTCCAAGTCGGATCAAGGTTATAGGATGTATGAATCACCAAAGGCAATGTCGGATCGAGTCGGATATCAGCGAATGTTGGAATAGTGGTTTGTAGTTCAAACGAAGCTACCTCCTTCATCGATTCCGGGATTTCCAGTCCGGGCAACCTATCGTACGATAAATCCAAAAACGAATCGCGTTGCAAGGTGCCGCAATACAGGTTGATGTTCTCCTGATTGCAATAATATTTCTTTTCACTGAAGGCACCTGCCACCCATTGCCAACTCAGCGCATTACTCGCCCAATCATGATCCATCAAATGGTAATACATCCAACGAGCAGGAGACAACCAATGACATTGAGCAATGTTGCACGTCAATGAAGCGATATACATGCGTAAATGATTGTGCACGTAGCCGGACGCCAACAACTCGCGAATACCATAGTCCACTGCGCTGATTCCCGTTGTAGCTTCCATGATTGAAATGGGAAGTTCTTTCAGATGCTTCACAGGTGTCTGGATGGATTTCAAATCGGATTCAATACCATCGCCGTAACGAAGCCAAACCTGTTGCCAATAGTCCCTCCAAGCCAACTCCTGAATCAGTTTTTCCGCTTCCTGAAAAGTATAACCCCTTGCCATGACACGCTCATAGACTGTGCGTGTATGGATAACACCTCTGGATATGTAGGGAGATAGTCGGGTCACCGCTCCGTTGAGGAAATTCCGGGACCGCGCATATTCGGCAGGATCGATCTTGTCTATCCGATCGAGTAATTCCTGGTAAGTCAGTACAGACATCATTGGAGGTAAAGCAGGATAACAATTCTGAACAGGAGATGTTCAGGCTGAAATCAATCCTTCAATCCTCGTCACCGTCCTGCTCGACAGCGTCAGCAGTCGCTGCGCTACCAAGTTCAGTGTGGTGGATCTTGCCGCCCAACAAGCCCACTCTTACCAGTTGCGTGCTGGCTAAAAGCGTGGCAAGTAAAAAAAGCAGGAACAATTTCTCAGGCAT
>JBJTRB010000279.1:0-5055 GCA_046075925.1 Bacteroidota bacterium
GAATATAGAGCGACTCCGCTTCCGGATGAAGTATATTCCAGGTTCAATTATGAGAATGCTCAGATACTTGTCTAGATGAGCAGCTCAGAACCATTCTTCAGCTTTGTTACGGCTACCTATAACAGGGCGAACTACTTGCCGGAACTGATCAGATGCATGAGCCGTCAAACTTTTTCTGATTTCGAGATCATCGTGGTTGATGATGGCAGTACCGACAACAGCCTCCAAATCCTAAGCAGCCTTGCATTCAAAGAGCCAAGGCTTAAAATCATCCAACAAGAAAACAAAGAAAGAGGAGCTGCACGGAATAACGGCATACGCAATGCAAAGGGAACATATATTGTATTTGCCGACTCGGATGACACATTCGAAAGCAATCATTTGGAAAAGCTCCACGAAGGCATTGTGCGAAACGGTTATCCTGATTTCCTATGCAACCGTTTCGATATGGTCAGGGATGGAAAGCATTTTGACTCCGCAATCAATAAATTACCTGCCGGATGGTACGATTATAGGCTTTTATTGGATGGCAACATCCTCGGCATGTATCATGCAATCAAAAGGGAAAATCCTGGTTTGGTGTTTTTTGAAGAGGATCGGAAATATGCCATTCTGGAGGACTGGATGTTCAACATCAGCAATCTGAGAAAGAGCAGGATTTACCTGAACGATGCATTGACGTACCATTTGCATGATCACGACTCTCGCAGCATGCGATCGGATCAAGCGGAAATCATCACTCGGAAGTTCCGCGCCTTGGAATGGATCAATCGACACGTCGCATTATCGAATGAAGATACGATTCGCCTGAGCGCTCACTGTGAATATTTTGCTGCCGTTCATTGTCAAATGGATGGTCGTAATTCCGATTCACGAAAGCACCTATCCGCCGCTTTTCGGATGAACGGAATAAGAATGAAGTATGTTCTTTTGTTTTTAAGATCGTTTGCCGGAAAAAGACTTGCAACACTGATCGCTAACATCAAGAAAAAATGAATAGCGGAAGAGGTGTCTTCATCACAACGTACTTCAGCTTCCACGATGCGCTTATTCAAGCCTATACGTTGCCTTATGTGCGTATCATCCGGAAAATCCTTCCCTCTGACGCTCCTATTTACCTACTTACCGTAGAGAAAAACATGTCTGGCAAAGGAGGCATGACCGAGCAGGACAAGTCAGCCCTTATTCAAGAAGGAATCATTCCAATATGCATGGAATACAAACGGTTCGGCCTTGGATTACTGAGTTGGATACCGGTGCTTTGGAAATGTCTGAGCATCGTAAAAAGCCCTCAAATCGGTCATGTCCACGGGTGGTGTACACCAGGTGGCCTATTCGGCTATATCTTATCGAAATTATCAGGTAAACCACTTGTTCTGGATAGCTTCGAACCTCATGCAGAGGTGATGGTTGAAACCGGTACGTGGAAGGAATCCTCTTTGAAATCAAAAATTCTTTTCGGCTTTGAAAAGAGGATGGCTGTTCATGCAAGTAGACATATCATCTGCACCGACGATATGGTCGATTATGCGAAACGGAAATATGGTGTGAACATACGATCCTTTGAAGTAAAACCTGCTTGCGTCGATCTTCAAATGTTCCATCCGGGTAAACGAAAAAACTCCCGTTTACTGGAAGAATTTGGACTGACAGGAAAGCTAGTGGCCGTATATGCAGGTAAATTCGGCGGGCTCTATTTGAAACAGGAAGTATTTGACTTTTTCAAATGTGCTTATGATCGATGGGGAGACCGTTTCAGGGTGCTTTTGTTGACATCAGAGCCGGATAAGAACATATACAACATGTGTGAAAAGGCTGGACTGCCCAATAAAGTCGTTTTAAAAAGGTTCGTTTCACACAAGGACGTGCCTGACCTGCTTGGTCTGGGCGATTTCGGATTCGCTCCTTATAATCCTGTACCCTCCAGAAAACATGGAGCTCCTATAAAGGTATCTGAATACCTTGCAATGGGATTACCAGTAGTCATCACAGAGAATATCGCAGATGATAGCCGGCTGATAGAAGATATGAGATTGGGTAGTGTCATTCACTCCTTGGATGAATCGGGCTACCGGTCAGCTATCGATACCATGGATAAATCGCTGTTGGACGATCAAATCGTTTCAAGGGCCCGTGCTGCTGCTGAAACATTGCGTAACTTCGGAATAGCGGAGAAAGTGTACCGCAAGATCTACGCTGAATAAGAAGGATATGGCCATGCACCTTTTAAACAAACTGAAGGAATTCAACCGTAAGCAACAGTTCGAACCGGGACTATTCAGTCTGCTTACGAATGCGAACCACTTCATAAAAAGCGGAGTCTATAAAGGAGTCAAAGCCAATGCATCCTTTTGCAAAGGGAAATTGTTGGATGTAGGTTGTGGGAACAAGCCTTACAGGCATCATTTCCATGTGGAAGAATACATTGGAATTGATATCCACAACGAAGCTCATGATCATTCCGGAGAACCGATCGATCTGATCTATGATGGTAAGACCATTCCCTTCGGCGATAAGCACTTTGACTCGGTGTTCAGCAGCGAAGTGTTCGAACATGTTTTCCATCTGGAGGAATTGATCGGCGAGATCAACCGTGTCATGGTGAAGGACGGCATCCTTTTGGTCACCCTTCCATTCGTCTGGATCGAACACGAGAAGCCGAACGATTTCGCGCGTTACAGCTCTTTCGGAATCAGGAGCCTTCTCGAGAGAAACGGGTTCGAGATCGTTTCGCTGAAAAAGACAAGTACCTACATCGAAGCGACCACTCAATTAAGGGCAGCGTATGTGTACAACACCCTGCTTCCGGATTTCAGACCATTCAAGGTGTTAGGTTCCTTATTCTTCGTTTCCCTCATAAATATCACCGGCAAACTACTCTCAGCTCTGCTGCCTGATAATCCTGATTTATACCTCAACAACGTAGTTGTCGCACGTAAAAATCAAGATGCCGTTTCTGGCTCTGGCTGTTGATTTCCCGACTCTCTTCTCTTCAGCATGTCGTTGTACTCTTTGAAAATGATGAAGAGACTTGCAGCGAAAAACGGGATAGCAGGAATCTTATATCTTACCAGACTTCCGAAGTTGGAGGTGGTCAGTCCGATCGAGAAAGCGAAAAAGAGACTGAAGAAAACACTGAAGAATAGAACGTGCTGCCTGAACATGAGCAGGATGAGGTAATACCCTCTCAGGCGAATCACCATCACGATGGCCACGAGCAGCAAAATCAGGTTTTCCAGGCCGGATAAAAGCATGGCTGCATTGTTTGACTCCCACAGGTAGGGTCTGAAGAGCGCAGCATTAATGGCTTTTGGTGCTTTGGAAAGCATGCCTGGGATTGTGGGATCGATTTCACCGATATCGAAAGAGGATCCTTGGTAATAATCCTGCTTCAGGTCTTGCTGGGTGACGATGGCCTTGTCCACAACCTTGTTTACGGAAAACTCACCAAGCGTATCCCCGATGACTCTGAGCATCAGGTAACCTGACAATGCGGAAATGACGATAACCAGTGGAATCAGCGAAGTGCGAAGCAGCTGGTTTTTTATCTGAGAGGTACGGTATCCGACGAACCAGAGGGAAGTACCCGGAAGGAGAGCGAAAAAGATATAGGGTTTGATACTCAATAGCAGGTAAGAACTCAATATCAGAGCGAATAAATTTGAAAACCGTTTTTTCTTGATTTTGATAAGATGATGGAAAGAGGCGGCATATTGGGCAACGCACGCGAAGGTGATGGAATCCTTCAGCAGTCCGGATCCCCAAAAGACTACGGAGGGAATGAACAAAACGGAAAACGCGAATTGCTTTTCGATACCTGGAATCTCATATACGAACATCTTGAATAGGCGCCATATCGAAAAATAGATGATGAAGTTCAGCAAGAATGTTTCAGCTATGTAGCTGTTGAAACTTAGGAATGAAAGCGGCCAAGTAAGCTTATCCACCATCATGGCACGCTCATCATAGGAGTACAACAACCAACCGGTAGTGTCATCCATCGCAAACCACATATCGGCATCCAGCGTCTGGAAGCTGAAGCGGATGGCCTGCCATGGATTCTTCAGGAAGAGTTTGCTGATCACAGTGCCATCGTTGAAATAAAACAGGGTATCACCGCCTTTAAAATAGAATATGTAGATCAGACAAAGGGCAAGTCCACCGAACAATTTCATGAAAAGTCCGGGAAGGAAGTATCTGTAGTATGGCTCGCTGGCAATCCGCCTTTTGACGATGTTCTGAGCGATAAAATAAAACAACGCCAGAAACAGCGGTGGAACGATAAGGTCAGTGAAAGAAAGATTGACTAACATTTCTGACTATTCGTTATGATAAGGAATGCGGTTCGAAATGGTCATCGCCCGATACAATTGTTCAAGCAGGAGCAGGCGAATCATCTGATGCGTGAAGGTGAAATCGGAAAAAGACATCTCGTAATCGGCACGATCCCGTACTGCCTGGCTCAAGCCATAAGGGCCGCCAGTAACGAATACCAATGATGAAACACCTGAAACGTTCATTTTATCAATGAATGCGCTCAGTTGAACGGAAGTGTATTTCTTGCCATGCTCATCCAGCAGTATCACTTTATCCTTTGGAGTGATCTTAGACAAGATCGCTTGACCTTCCTTTTCGACCGATTGTGCCGGAGGCTGATTGCCGGAAGGATTAACCACTTGAAACGAGAGGTCCATGAACCGGACCATCCGCTTGGCGTATTCCTCTACCCCTTCGACAAGCCAACTTGGCGAAGTCTTTCCAACGAAAACCACTGAGACACGCATCAAGCACAAATATAACCGAACTTTGAACACCTATCTGGCATAAAAAGCTTAATTCAAGTTAAATTCAAACATTCAAATATGTAATTTGGCTCTTAAAGCAACCGTATGAAACATTTCCGGAACCGAATTGCCAGATGGCTACAGGTCTGTTTTCTGCTCTTGGTGCCTATGCTGGCAGAAGCAGGGAATCCCCTGGACGACATGACAAAGTATTTCAAGAACGGGGATAGCAAGTCTTTATCCTCCTATTTCGGTAGTACTGTCGACCTCA
>JBJTRB010000280.1:0-2684 GCA_046075925.1 Bacteroidota bacterium
CTCCTCAGCCAGTCGTTACCAAATCGACCAAGCATACGGTCATCAAAGAAGTGGATGTGAAAACATCCGTTTCGAGCAACAAGCCGGCAGTAGTGGAGAAGGAACAAGAAAAGCCTGCTTCGAACAATCAGAAAGCATTGACCGGATATGTTTTCGCTGGAAGTAGAAAGCAAGTGGGAGAACAGGGTTTGGCTACCTTCATTCCGGATGAAGACATCAATCCCAACAAGTACTACGCACTTCACCGCTCCGCACCATTCGGTACCATCATCAAGGTGACCAACAAGATGAATGGAAAGAGCGTATTCGTGAAGGTGGTCGGTGTGCTTCCTGACACGGGAGAGAACGATGGGATCATCATCAAGATATCCCGATCAGGTGCAGATCAGCTGGGTGTCCTGGATCAACGTTTCCAGGTCGACCTGTTATACGGGATGCCCTCGCAGTGAGGTCGGTCTCAAGCGCCGAAATGACGGCGGATGACCTCTAGGAATTCTTCGTGAATACGGTTGTTGCTGGCGATGATCTCTCCGCTGAAGGTGGCGTCAGGACCGCCTTTGAAATCAGTCACCTTTCCGCCCGCTTCTTGTACCAGCACGATGCCTCCTGCAACATCGTAAGGGTTCAGGCCATATTCATAAAAGGCATCGAAACGTCCGGCTGCGACATAAGCCAAATCCGCCGCGGCTGAACCCAGTCTGCGCAGTCCTCGCGTGTTCCTCATGCAATAATCGAATACATGCATGTAGGGTTCCATCCTGTCGTAATCATGGTAAGGGAATCCGGTAGCCAGTAGTGATTCGGAGAGTGATGGAGTGGAGGAAACCCTTATGCGATCGCCGTTAAGGTAGGCCCCGCCGTTTTTCCAGGCACTGAAGCATTCATCCTGATTGGGTTCGTAGACGACTCCAAGGACAGGTGTCCCGTTTTCGTACAATGCGATACTGATACAAAACAACGGTACGCCGTGTATGAAGTTGGTAGTACCATCCAGCGGATCGATGATCCATTCGTATCGTTCTCCTCGTACCAGTTTGGTTTTTTCTTCCGTGATGAATCCAGCATCCGGAACCAGTGGCCCCAGTCCTTCGACGAGCATGATTTCAGAGGTGCGATCGACATGTGAAACCAGGTCATTGTGTCCTTTTTTTTCGACAGTACTGTTGTCGAATTCGCGTGCTGCAGCGAGCAGGTATTCTCCCGAGACCCTGGCCAACGCCTCGACTTGATGGCAAACCGCCTCCAGGTTCATGCAATCGTTTTTTTCTTTCCAAAGAAATACCATCCTGCCGTACCGGTTAGGATGAGCAGCAAGGAAATCAATTGGGCCTGTGTGAAGGAAATGCCTGCAACGTGATATTTTGAATTGACTCGGATCAACTCGATAAGAAAGCGTTCG
This sequence comes from Bacteroidota bacterium, assembly GCA_046075925.1. GTDB lineage: Bacteria > Bacteroidota > Bacteroidia > AKYH767-A > 2013-40CM-41-45 > Pollutiaquabacter. The sequence goes on from JBJTRB010000280.1 coordinate 1,400, forward strand.
AAGCCGTTCAGTATCAGGTAAAGCGAAAACATCCGTCCAGGGGTGATGAGCTTTTGACGGACCGACCAAAGCAAAAAGAAGAGTGCAATGCAGGCGATCGCCTCGTAGAGCGGAGTAGGAAAAACCGGTAACGCCAACTCGCTGCAATACCTGCCGTCGCAACCTGGGATGGGTATGCCGTCATTGACCACATTGTGAGGGTAGGTGTACGACCAGCACCAGTCGGGAAGGAAACTCAGCCAGTCAGGTTTGGAAGCAGTATTGGTAATGCCCCAATCGCCATCGCCAGCCAATTGGCAACCGATTCTTCCGCTTCCGTAAGCCAACATCAATCCGGGAGCTGCTGCATCACAGAGGTGGAGCAAGGAGACACCGTTTTTTCTTGCAAACCATAACACAGCAGCTGCACCTACAATCAGTCCTCCATACATCGTCAAGCCGGAACCACTGAAGAAGGATCCGATAGGGTCCGCGATGAAGTCGTCCCAGTACTCTAACAGGTGAAAGATCTTAGCACCGATCAAGCCGCCCAGTGCCGCCATCATGGTGAACTCCATGATCCTGTCGGATGGGAAAAGCGTTTGGGTTTCTTTACGTAATCCCTTCTTTTGCTCGGAGGCGTATTCACGGTATTTCATGTAGGCTGTCAGGATCCCGAACAGGAACCCTGCGCCCCAATTTCCTTTTGTCGACAGGATGGCACCTTGAGGATCGCGAAAGAACTCATTTCCCGATTGAATGGCCAGGACTATTTTGGATCCAAGCAGTAGCCCGAACACGAAGTTCCATCCGATATCGGTGTAGTCGATCGGACCTCCCTTGGTGATATTGATGGCTTTACCGTTCAAGAGGCCTGTCTTCTCCTTACGCAGCAACTCTTTTTTCAACGTCCATGCGGCCAGCAGGAATGACACTGCAACCAGCGACCCGAAGGTGGGAGGGAAGTGAATGCTGAAGTGTGTTCCAAACAGGTCGTTCAGCAGATCGGAAAGTCCGGGATACATGGAAGCGGATTATCGTTCGAAAGAATGATGTTCAATTTGTCAAAATGGATGGAAGTGAAATAGCTTCCATGGAATCCGTTTCAGCAGTGGTCAAACTTCCCACCATACGACCCTTCTCATCCAACTGATCCAATTGGACAGTGATGATTTCTCCAGGTGAGACCAATTCGGCTGACACTCCCACCTTGATGTAATTGTCGGTATGCCCGAAAAGCAATCCGTCGCGCAAGTTTTCCTCGAAGATCACCGGGCGGATGGATCCAAGGTGCGAGCGATAGAAT
>JBJTRB010000281.1:0-3595 GCA_046075925.1 Bacteroidota bacterium
GCACTGGATGATGATCGCATTCACAGTAAGCTTGTCATTGGTTGGTGTGGTAATGATTGGAACGCTTTCCGGCTCCATGCTTCCGCTCCTGCTGCGCCGTTTGGGAGTAGACCCCGCCATCTCATCAGCACCTTTCATCGCTACGCTTGTAGACGTCACCGGATTGGTCATCTACTTCTCCATCGCCTATCTTTTCCTGAAAGGCACGCTACTTTAGATTGGATTTCATTCAATCACATAGGTGATATCACATCGGATCACAGGAGAAAAGGGAGCATTCACATGCAACTCGAAGTTACTGCTCTGACGGCCTGACCGTCCGGCAGTATTCAATTCGATGGTGACGACGGTAAAGCTGCCGGCCTTTACCGTATCTGCTGCGACTTTAAGATGGATATTCGGTTGGTTCGATAGCGCCTGACGGATCACCAAATCACGTTTACCGTCATTGAACAACATCAACTCCTTTTTGGAAACGATGCCAGGCTTTAATTTTCCGAAATCAAAAAAAGTGGCAGACGCCCTTGCTCGAGGTGCCATCAGAGAGTCCTCCGACGACATGGGAGGAAAATGTTCCTCCAACCGGATCGTAGCGGTGAACGGTTTCATGGGCGATAATGGATCGTCGGTCTTGATCGTGAAGCGCTCCATGAAAAAACCATAACCGGAATTACAGGCACCATCGTAGGACAAGGCCACCCAGCATGAGGTTCGTGGAGGAACGAGAGCAGCTCCAGCCATCACACGCAAACACTTGGATGCGGAAAAAGCGGAGATGGTGTGTGATACCGAATCGGCATTCCAGAGCCATAATGTATCCTTCGCAACCTCGTTTTTTTTCAACCTACCCAAAGCGATATTCCCGTCCGACATCCTGAATACACCGCTGACTTTCGGAAACCGGTCACTGATGGTGGCATCCGCTGCCACAACGCGAGACTGGGATTGCGCCCAACAACCCGAGATGAGGATCTTAACGAGTAAAAGACCTATTGAAAGCCTTTTCAAATGGTTCATGACCTGACAGTTGTTCGTTCAAGTATTTCATTGGCCAATTCCTCCAGTACGATGCCATCGAAATTTCCAGAGCTCATCAAAAGTACAGCGGTTCCTGTCAGATCCATCCCCAACAAGTCGCTTTTGAGCACGGAGGAGTCCGTGTATACATTCAAACCGTTCTTTCGGAACGCTGCTTCGACCTGACTGACTGAAATAGGCGGGAGTTTCTTGTGTGCGATCGTATGCGGATTGTAATAAACCATGGCGACATCGGCAGGATCCATCGTTCCACCATACTCGTTTAAGAATTGCTCGTTCAGACTACTGAAGGTGTGCAGTTCCATACAAGCCACCAATCGACGATCCGGGAATTGCTGTCGCACCGCTTCGATGGTCGCACGCAGCTTTGATGGTGAATGAGCGAAATCTTTGAAAACACTTACTTGAGCATTGCTTCCCAAAGGTTCCAGGCGACGGGCTGCCCCTTTGAAATCACGAATAGCAGCGTAAAACGTCTTATCATCAATGCCAATCTTTGAACATACCACGCGTGCGCCCTCCAGGTTCATCAGGTTGTGTTTACCGAAAACAGTAAGCGGAACTTCACCGAACGCTGTAATCAAGAAAGTCCGTCCATCAGCAATCCGGTGTTCAGGCACACCGTAAGGGATTTTCATGGCAGCAGTCACTGATGACTGGGCCACTTTACGCACTTCTTCGTCTTCTTGACAATAGATGAGCGCTCCAGCGGGTGGCAAACCATCGGCAAAGATCCTGAACTGCTCCACGTAATTCTCGAACGTAGGAAACACATTGATATGATCCCAGGCGATTCCGCTGATCAATCCGATGTGCGCATGGTACAAATGGAACTTCGGACGGCGATCGACAGGCGAAGCCAGGTATTCATCGCCCTCCAGCACGATCAGAGGAGCATCGGACAATCTGACCATCGTGTCGAACCCTTCAATCTTCGCACCTACCATGAAGTCGAAGTTCATCCCTGCCGACCTCAGCACATGCAAAATCATGGATGTGATCGTCGTCTTACCATGGCTGCCACCGATCACTACGCGTGTCTTGTTCTTGGACTGCTCGTACAGGAATTCGGGATAGGAATACACCGGTATACCAAGTCGTCGAGCAGCTTCCAGCTCCGGGTTTTCCGACCTGGCATGCATGCCAAGAATGACACCATTCAAACCGGCATGGATCTTTTCAGGAAACCAACCGATATGCTCAGGAAACAATCCCGCAGCGGCCAATCGCGATTTGGATGGTTCATTGATTTCGTCGTCGGAGCCAGTGACTACGGCTCCGTTTTGATGCAACGCCAAGGCCAGGTTGTGCATGGCAGCACCTCCGATTGCGATGAAGTGAAAGGCTTGCTTCTTCATTTGCTACGCTTGCTTTACCACGAATATCCGTCGACTTGTCAATGCTCCCATCGCCCTGTAAAAGATATTACCAACAAGCTGAATGAGCGTGATGTATCTTAACTTTGGAGTAGAAAACTCCTACCCCATGCAATTGCACGCAATCGAGACAGGTCATTTCAAGTTGGACGGCGGGGCCATGTTCGGCGTTGTCCCCAAGACCCTATGGAACAAACTGCATACAGCCGACTCCGACAACCTGATCGACATGTCCATGCGCTGCCTGCTTGTCCAGTCAGGAAAGAGGCTGGTGTTGATCGACAATGGCATAGGTGATAAACAGGATGCAAAGTTTTTTTCCCATTATCATCTACATGGTGAGGATTCGCTTTCCAAGTCGCTGCGCAAGCTGGGCTTCACCGAAGCCGACATCACCGATGTGTTTCTGACGCATCTGCATTTCGACCATTGCGGTGGCAGTGTGAAGTGGAACGAATCAAGGACTGGATTCGAATTAAGTTTTCCCAATGCCACCTATTGGACGAACGAGGACCATTGGAACTGGGCGATCCATCCCAACCCGAGGGAAAAAGCGAGCTTTCTACGCGACAACCTGCTTCCTATTCAAGAAAGCGGCCACCTGAAATTCATTTCTCCCGGTGCGTCCTTGTTCGAAGGATTCGATTTCCTGCTGATGAAAGGACATACCGAATCCATGATGCTTCCTTTGCTCACTACTCCGAAGGGCAAGGTGGTTTATTGTGCCGACCTGCTGCCTTTTGCTGCTCACGTACCGCTTCCTTACGTGATGGGCTATGATGTGCGCCCCTTGATCACCATGGAAGAAAAAGCAGCCTTTCTGGAAAATGCACTTTCCGAAGATTGGACCTTGTTCTTTGAACACGATGTAAAGAATGAATGCGGAAAAGTAATCCGGACTGACAAAGGCATCCGTATTTCTGAGACCTTTCCATTGCATCACCTTACCGGTCGCTGAAGCTATAGTTTGCACTGAAAAGCCAGTCCTTGTCCGATTTAATGAAAATCGGACGTTCTTCAGGGACCTCCAATGCATCCATCGCATCGCTCCATCGCTTAACGATCCAGTTCGAATCTGCAAGTAGCGCTTTGTCTACCAGCGTCAAAGAGGAATGACCGCTGACAATTGCTACTGCTACGCCCTTTTTTTCTTCCCAGTGCACAAGCACCGGCTTTTCCAA
>JBJTRB010000282.1:0-12083 GCA_046075925.1 Bacteroidota bacterium
CGGTAAGATAGGGCATCATGATGTCCGTGATAATCAGGTCAGGCTGCCATTCTTCTATCAAAGCCATAGCCGCCTTTCCGTCCCGAGCCAGTTTTACTACATATCCTTCCTTCAGCAGGCGGAATTCCACCATCTTGAGTACTAACTCATCGTCTTCACAAACTAAAATTTTCATATTGACCATCCGGCTACCCGAAAGGTAACCGATTAACGCAAGGAATCCAATTCTTGCTTCAACTGTCGGAAGATGGAGCGGCTGGCGCTATCGACTTTTACCAACAACTGGCTGACTACCGGTGCTTCTTCCGGATTGGAACAAGCGGTAAGGCGTTCGATTTCGCCCAATGCTTTCTGTATGTCCGGCAAACCGATATAGGTGAAGGAGGGTTTAATCCGATGGGCGATCTGTCGCAGTTCCTCCCAGTTACGTTTCATGAAGTGCTGGTTCATTTCCTCCAAGGCTCTTGGCGTCTTGTTCAGAAACATCTCTATCATCTCGATGATGAATGCATCGTTTCCGTCGGAAACCTGCTTGAGGTAGGAAAGGTTGATGCGGTAATCGCCTGTGGTTGCGTCCTCCACACAGTAGGAATCCAGATTCGGATCGGGCCGTCTGTTTTCGTTCGATGTGTTTTTCTGGATACGCATGATAGGTGCATTCCCGTCGGAACGGGAATAGTTATACGCAGCCTCCTTGGATTTGGTTAGGGTATGCACGAGGTTTCTCAGTTCCTCCGGCTCGAAGGGCTTACTGATATAGTCGTTCATGCCAACGGCAAGGCACTTCTCCCGTTCTGAGCGCGTGGCATGGGCGGTCATGGCCATGACCGGAATCGACTTGAACGGTTCGGGCAGGGTTGTGCGGATGATCTCCGTGGCCATGTGCCCGTTCATTTCTGGCATTTGTATGTCCATCAGGACGATGTCAAAAGTCCCTTTTTGAAGTTTTTCGACGGCCTCCCGACCATTATCCGCCGTCACTACAGCTGCTCCCCAATCGGTAAGTAGCTTTTTAGCAATCAGTTGATTGACCTTGTTGTCTTCGGCTAAAAGCACCTTGATTCCCTTAATGCACTTTTCCGAACCGCAATCGGGTTGGATGGTTACAAGAGCTTTATCCTCCAATCGTTCGAATGTGAGAAGAAACAGGAAGGTGGTTCCTTTTCCAGGGATACTTTTTACCTCGATATTTCCATGCTGCAACTCGACCAGTTTCTTGACGATGCTCAATCCCAGTCCGGTACCGCCGTATTTACGGGTGGTATCGCTGGAGGCCTGACGGAAGCTCTCGAAAATATGCGGTAGTGCCTCTTGGGAAATACCGATACCGGAGTCCTTCACTTCAAAGGCAAGTGTGCTTCGGTGACCTGATTCGCGGACGGATCGAATGGAGATCTCTACGCATCCGTTTTCAGTGAACTTGATCGCGTTGCCCACCAGGTTGTTCAGGATCTGCGAGAGGCGAGTGGGGTCGCCGCTGACCAACGCAGGTACAAGCGGGTCGATGTTCAAGCGTAACTTAACGGAGTTTTCCGCTGCCTTCACTTTGAATAGCTCGACAGTCTGGTTTGCAACAGCGGTAATCCGGAACGGCACATTTTCAAATGTCATTTTTCCGGATTCCACTTTGGAGAAATCCAAAATGTCATTGATGATCACCAGGAGATTGTCCGAACAGGATTTGATCGACTGCAGGTAACCTCTCTGCTCTTCGTTCGCCGGAGTCTCGAGCAGGATGTTGGTCAGACCGATGATTCCGTTCATCGGTGTCCGTATCTCGTGACTCATGTTTGCAAGGAATTGCTGCTTGAGGCGTGCAGCTTCCTCCGCTTCCTGTTTCGCTTTAAGCAGGATGGTGACATCCGAAGCCACTCCAATCACCCCGTTTATTTCCTGGTCTTCACCGAAAATGGGAGAGTAGCAGATTTCGAATGAACGGTCTCCGACAGGTGTCACCACTCTGTCGGAGATGCCAGAAAGTCCCTTCAGGAATAATTCCATCGCGACGGGTACATTCTCGTTGCAGATTGAAATGTGCTGGTTGACGATGGATGCCGGGTCGATGCCTAATGGTATGCTTCCTTTACCATCGAACACCGTGAAATATCCCTCTCTGTTGAGGGAGAAGAGAACGATGGGAGAATTGGAGATGACCGTTTGTAAATTCCGTTTAGACTCTTCCAGCTCCCTGGTGAGGTTTTTCAGTCGGATTGCATAACGGATATTCTGAGCCAGGCTCTCGCTATTGAGTCCGTCTTTGGATACGAAATCGAGTGCGCCGCTTTTCATCGCTTCTACCGCTGTGCGCATGTCTTTGTGGGAGGTGATGAATATGACAGGCGAATCATTGCCACATTCACGAATGGAGGCCAACACTTCGATTCCGGTTGCGCCGGGCAGATTGTAGTCCAGGAAAATGCAATCGAACTCCCTTTTTCTGGCTTCAAGAAGTGCAGAGTCGTGGTCCTCTGCGAAAACCACATCCAATTGAAGGTCGGCTTGTTGCAGCGCGCGACGCATGTTCATTCTGTCGAAATCATCGTCTTCGACCACAAGGACGTGGATGGGGCGAGTGTGCATGGGGATAACGCATTACAACAGGATCAGGGAAAATCCTGCAATACAAAGCGATGATAAGCCATGGACCGCCCTCCGGGGCGTTAAAAAAGGGGAATACCTTACAGCCTTACTGGTATTGCTTGAAATAGTAATCGATCATCTTGTAAAAATCCTTAGATTCCAAGGGAGATTTGCCCGCCATGAAATCTTCGGTAGCCTTTCCGATTTCAGGTGGTGAAATGAAGCCATCCTTATTCGTATCAACGAAGCGGTAACGCATTGGAATCACTTTCGGAGTTGATTTCCCTTGCGCGTTTTTCGTGCCGGTGGTGTTCAGTCGGTCATAATTCTTGACATATTCCACAACAGCCGGCAGAGCCGCAACGGAATCCCGCTTGAGTTGTTCTTCGATCATCTTCGGAGTGATTTCCATCCCGTCCTCATTGACAATCGCTCCTGATTTTGTGCGTGGTTCCTTGTCGCGGAAATCAGGTATGTCGTCACCATCACTGTCAATGGGTCGGCCCTGTTCGTCTACGTTTTTGGCTCCGGTTTCCGTGATGGCATCCTTCACATCCGGAACACCGTCTTTGTCGGCATCTTCTTTTTCGAGGACCTTGAAGTCGACAGCTGAAGCGTCATCCTTTTTACGTCTGTTCTGTGCAAGGTCATAACGGAATTGCACGCAGGTGAAAATAAGCCGGTCGTTTTTCCCATCGCCTTGCCTTTCTCGTGTTCCTTGCTTCGTCACTCCGTCGATCAAGTCAGTCTGTAACAAGTGGTAGGTCCCGGTAAAATGGATCGAACTCCGTTCCGACAATTGCATGCGTACGCCGGCGCTGAAGGGGAAGGCCAATCCGTTTTCACGGTAATCGCCAAGGCCGTTCAAGTCAGCATCTCGCACATTGGTTTCATAGACGAAATCGCGGTAGAGCAAGACGGCATTGGGTGCATTAAGGGACCCCTCTGCTTCGCTTCGGATTGTGCCGTCGCTCCAGTAGTTGTATGCTCTTCCCTGAGCATCCAACAGGTCGGTGTTCGATTTGAAATATATGTGTTCTACACCTGCTGCAATGAAAGGAATGACGATGGCATTCGGTTTTTTCTTGAAGAGGAAATCATATCGGGCCTGAAGGCCGGTCGAGATGACGGTCGACTCGAAATTAAGCGGCTTCGTATAGTCGTAGCTGTTGGCGGATGCCTTGCCTGCCATCAGGAAAGCGGATACCGAAATCCTTGTTTTGGTAATCACTTGCAAATCGAACTGCAAGCCGGCTTGCGATAGGATCGATTCGCTCAAACCATTGGAGCTGATATCGCCTTTGTAAAATAAGATGCCGGGGCCGACGCCGATTACAGGTGGAACCAATTTATCCTCTTTTCCAGGAGAGGCGAATAAGGCGGAGCAGGAAATTAGCAGCAGGACAACTGCCGAAAGCAAGGAGTGAATCCTTTTCATCACCACGAAGGTAGGGATTGAATCACTCCAAGGAAATCAAATCACTGGTTCGTTTTCTGCCACTGGATGGCTTCCTGAACCGGGACGGGTGAGCCGTCCTTGAAGGCAACCACGAAAGCTCCTTTTGCAAACGTACGTGCTGATTTCTTGGCAGTAGCTGCATCCGGATAGGTGAAATACATGCCCAATTGATATTTGTTCCATCCATCGTACTGGAAAAAGTCCACTTGCTCGTCCGTGCCAAAATGGGAATTGATCCATTCGTTGTCACGGGGAGGAGAATTCCTGGTGGCTGCGATCTGTACTTTGTAGTAAACACCGTTGGTCACCGTGGTGGGAATGCTCACAGGGGTGGAGGAGCTTGACTTATCAGCACGGATATAGACCAGATCAGTCGAATTGGATGCCGTGAGTGACTCCTCTACAGGGGCCTTCAACTCGGAGTTAGCTTGCCAGCCACTTGTTACCTGCTTCGGTTCGCTGACGGCAGCAACGGGTTCGCGGTTCACTTCTTCTCCGTACAACATGACACCGGCAATGTCGGGCGCCATTTCTTGCGGCTTGCCTGAACGCACTTTGTAGGAAACCTTACTCACCGAGCCTTGCTCCAACTGTTCCCATGCAAACGTAGCCTCTCCCTTGTCGAAAGTGAACGTCGCGTCGCCGGCATCTTCGGCTGTGACTTCATAACCTTCCGGTACATAATCGATGAAGCGGGCGCGTGTGCTGAATACCGGCGATTCGATCGTGAGTTCTATCAGGTATTCACCTTCCTCGGGACGAGTTGCAATCAGTCGACGCACCACAGTGGGCTCACTTTGCTTCAGCTGTTCACTGAGGGCGGTCGAACCGATGTTCACTTCGGATGACTGGATCGGTAATCTGACCGTATGATTGTCTTTCACGTAGGAGAAGACTCCGCCGATCCGGAAAGGCTCGGTCGTCGGTACTTGCGGAGTGACCCGATAGGAAACGGTGAAGGAGGCTGGTTCGGGAAGTTCCATCCAGATGAACTTGACATCCTGTCCATCTTGCTGGAAACGCGCATTCCAAGCGTCAATCGGTTCGGCAGTATACCCTGCAGGCAAGGTCTGATGCAAACGAGCGAAACCGTTCAGGTCGCCTTTGTTGATGGTCATGGAAATCACGAAGCCGGTGCCAACCGGAATGTTCGAGGGGATCTGCTGCTGAACGGTTACAGGTGTTTCACCGGATCCATTCAGTACGGAGGAGGCCAGGATCATTACGGATAAAAGCAGGAAGGGTGTGCTTTTGGTCATGGGTAGCATCGATTTGATGACCAAAAGGTACTTCGCACCGCTCGATGACCGAGTGGTCCCGAGGGTATGTTTTCATCGGTAACGTGTTGATAAGCAGGTGGGCCGGTATACGTCCCGGACCAGGATCAGAAGTTGGGCTTCAAAAGATAGCGGGTGTAGAACTCGTTGATGAAAGCTACAGCTTCATCAGCGGTATCCGCCACTTTGAAGAGGTTCATGTCGTTGGGGTCGATCATCGCTTCGGTCTGCAACGAATCGCGAATCCAATCGACCATGCCGGCCCAATATTGCTTCCCTACCAGGACGATCGGGAACTTCCCGATTTTCTTGGTCTGTATGAGGGTCAGCGCTTCAAACAATTCGTCGAGCGTGCCGAAGCCGCCTGGCAATACCACGAAGCCTTGTGCGTATTTGGTGAACATCACCTTGCGAACGAAAAAGTAGTCGAACGTGATGAGTTTATCACGATCGATATAGGGGTTGGAGTATTGCTCGAAAGGCAATTCGATATTGAGTCCGACCGACTTTCCGCCTGCTACTTTGGCTCCTTTGTTGGCGGCTTCCATGATGCCTGGTCCACCACCCGTGATGATGCCATAACCCTCTTTGGTCAATTTGAAGGCGATCTCTTCAGCGAGCTGGTAAAAAGGGTGACCGGGTTTCGTCCTTGCTGATCCGAAAATGGAAACGCACGGACCGATCTTGCTGAGTTTTTCGAATCCGTCTACGAACTCTGCCATGATCTTGAAGATCTGCCAGGTGTCCAGCGCCTTGATCTCTTGCCAGTCTTTGTCTGAAAATGCCTTACGGATCTTTAAATCGTCTTGTGGAGTATGGTCCATCATGGTTTTAGGATATTAGTGTGCGAGACGGACAAGGATAAACGTATCAGTTGACCGCAAGGTTGCTGGTCGGGTGCGGATTTTCCAATTCCTTGCGCAGAAAAAGCGCCGTGACACTCTCCTGGTGTCGACTCACCTCAATGGGTGACCCCTGACAGACCATCGTTCCACCACGAGCACCGCCTTCCGGACCCATGTCGATGATGAAGTCGGATGCTTTGATGATATCCAGGTTGTGTTCGATGACCAGAACGGAGTTCCCTTTATCGACCAGGCGATTGAGTACGTCCAACAGAATGCGCACATCTTCGAAGTGCAAGCCGGTCGTGGGTTCGTCCAGTATGTAAAAGGTGTTGCCGGTATCTTTTTTCGATAACTCGGATGCCAACTTGACGCGTTGTGCTTCTCCACCGGATAGAGTCGTGCTTTGTTGACCTAGGGTGATATAACCTAATCCTACTTCTTGAAGGGTTTTGATCTTGTGCAGGATGTGTGGCATGTTGGCGAAAAACTCCACCGCTTGTTCGATACTCATGTCCAACACATCGCTGATCGATTTACCCCGGTATCGGATATCCAGCGTCTCACGATTGTAGCGTTTCCCTCTGCAGGTCTCACAGGGCACATGCACATCCGGAAGGAAATTCATTTCGATGACACGCATTCCACCGCCTTGGCAGGTTTCACAACGCCCGCCTTTCACATTGAAAGAGAAGCGGCCGGGAGCGTATCCGCGGATCTGCGCTTCCGGAAGGGAAGCGAACAGGTTGCGAATATCCGTGAAGACACCGGTATAAGTCGCGGGATTCGATCTGGGCGTCCGGCCGATTGGTGACTGGTCTATTTCGATGACTTTATCGATGTGCTCGATTCCGTTGATGGCAGCGTATTCAAGCGGTTTCTGTACTGCTCCATAAAAGTGTTGGTTAAGGATAGGGTAGAGCGTCTCGTTCACCAATGTCGACTTTCCGCTACCGGAAACACCAGTGACACATACCAGTTTGCCCAGTGGGAATTTTACCGAAACGTTTTTCAGGTTGTTTCCTTTGGCTCCTTTCAATTCAAGGTATTTGCCATTGCCTTTGCGAGGTTTGGTCACAGCAGGAATCGATCGCTTTCCGTTCAGGTAATCAGCGGTCATGCTCGACTGCGTCAGCAGACTGGCAGGCGGTCCACTGGCCACCACTTGTCCTCCGTGGCTTCCGGCACCCGGTCCCAGGTCGATAACGAAGTCGGAAGCCATGATCGTTTCCTTGTCATGTTCAACGACGATCACGGTGTTGCCGCTGTCGCGCAGATCCTGGAGCGACTTTATGAGCCGCATGTTGTCGCGCTGATGCAGGCCGATGCTCGGTTCATCCAGTATGTATAGTACGCCTACCAGTTGGGATCCGATTTGGGATGCGAGTCGGATCCGTTGCGATTCACCACCGCTCAACGTACGAGAGCTGCGATTCAATGTGAGATAGTCGAGTCCGACATCCATCAGGAAGTGGATGCGTTTCCGGATCTCTTTGATCACTTCCGAACCGATCTTCCGTTGACGTGCAGGCAATCGCTGATCGAGTGCTTCAAACCAGTTTTCGAGCACAGCGATGTCCATGTTGGACAATTCAGCGATGTTCTTTCCATCGATCTTGAAATAGAGCGACTCTTTCTTCAGTCGGCTGCCATGGCATTCAGGACAATCGACCTGTTGCATGAATCCTTGTACCCACCGTCTAAGGGCGGGCGACGCGCCTTCGTTATCCTGTTCGACGATGAAGTTCACGATGCCTTCCCATGTGATCGTGTTGTGATAGGAGGATCCGCTGTTGTAGTCCATGACCACATTCAGCACGTCATCCGATCCGTAGAGGAGGGTGTTGAGCGTGGCCTCGGGAATATCCTCAATGGGGGTGGAGAGGTTGAAGCCGTATTTACGACCCAGTGAAATGAGTTGTTTGAAGATCCATGAATCCTTCTGCGGACCAAGCGGAGCGATGCCGCCTGCTTTGATGCTAATGGATGGATCAGGAATGATGCTTTTGAGGTCTACTTCCGAAACGGTTCCCAGTCCGTTGCATCTGCGGCAGGCGCCGTAGGGTGAGTTGAAGGAAAATGTATTCGGTTGAGGTTCGTCGTAGGAAATGCCGGAAGTCGGACACATAAGATGCCGACTGTAGTAGTAGTCCTTGTGTTTGTCTATATCATACAGGATGATGCCGCCTTTCCCCAGTTTCATCGCCAGTTGCAGCGATTCAGTGAGGCGCGTACGGGCATCTGCATCGATTTCGAGTCGATCGATCACCAGCTCGATGTCATGTACTTTGTAACGATCGAGCTGAAGTCCTTTTTTCAATTCAACGATACGTCCGTCCGTGCGGACGCGGAGGTAGCCTTGTTGCAATAACTGTTCAAAGAGTTCCCGATAATGTCCCTTGCGGGCTTTCACCAGTGGCGCTAGCAACGCCATCTTCTGGCCGGGGAATTTCTCGATGATCAGTTCGACGATCTGTTCATCGCTCAAGCGGATCATCGCCTCGCCCGTCACGTAGGAATATGCATCGGAAGCGCGTGCGTAAAGCAATCGGAGAAAGTCGTAGATCTCCGTGATGGTTCCAACGGTGGAGCGGGGGTTCAGGTTGGTCGTTTTCTGTTCGATGGAAATGACCGGACTCAGTCCGCTGATCTTGTCCACATCGGGACGTTCCATGCCGCCCAGGAACTGACGGGCGTATGCCGAGAAACTCTCCAGGTAACGACGTTGCCCTTCTGCATAGATGGTGTCGAATGCAAGGGAAGACTTACCGCTTCCGCTCAGTCCGGTAATGACGACCAAGCGGTTGCGGGGCATCGTGACATCGATGTTTTTCAGGTTGTGTACCCGTGCTCCGTATACTTCCAACTGCTCCTGTTCCATGCGTAATCCTGTTCAAGGCCCTTTGACTCGGGGCGACCTGCGAAGGTAATCAAATCGTCTCACGTGAACCAGTGGTGCAACGGCCCGATCCTCATTTTGGCAGTTGTGCAGTCAACAGCATAGTTGCCACTTTCTTGTCTAACTTTGTCGACCGTGAAGAAGTTGGTCCATTTTATCGCCTTGATCTTTTGCTCCCTCGCCAGTGCGCAGGATGGAGGAAGGAACTCGTTCGCCTTTCTTGAGATTCCGGCTTCTGCCCGCATCGCTGCCTTGGGAGGCACGTTTATCGCCGTCAAGGATCACGACCTCAACGCAGCCTTACAGGCGCCATCCTTGCTCAATCCTTCCATGGATAAGCAGTTGGCTTTCGGCATGGTGACGTACTTCGATCGTACCCGTTTGGGAGATGCCTCCTATGCCATCGATCGTGGAAAGTGGGGCACGTTCATGACGTCCATGCATTATGCGGATTATGGTACCTTCAAAATGACCAACGAGTACGGTGATGTGGAAGGTTCGTTCAAGGCTGCTGATTATTGCCTGACCACCGCATGGGGTTATCGATACAACCCGCGTTTCTCCATGGGTGCCGGCGTCAAGTTCCTTTACAGCGACTACTATATTTATAACTCGTTTGCCGCAGCGCTGGATTTTTCGGCCACCTATGAGGATACTGCCAATAACTTCACTGCGACCTTGCTTGCCCGAAACATCGGAGCGCAGATAGACACGTATGTTCCCGGGCAACAAGAACCACTGCCTGCTGAAATACTGGTAGGATGTTCCAAGCGTCTCGCCCATACACCTTTGAGATTCTCACTGACCTATCGTCACCTGGAAAAATTCGACTTGTCCTACCAGGACCCTTATAACTTGACCGACATCGATCCATTGACCGGCCAATCCAGTGTGAAGAAGGTGACCTTCGCTCAGAAGTTCACCAAACATTTCATCCTTGGAACTGAGATCCTGCTTACCAGGAATTTTCACCTGCGCGCTGCATACAATTTCCAGCGGCGCCAGGAGCTGGTCACCGACACCAAGCCAGGAACCGTCGGTTTCTCATTCGGCTTCGGATTGAAGGTCAGTAAATTCGTTCTTGGTTATGCCCGGGCGAACTATCATTTGTCCGCAGCTGCCAATCATTTTTCGATTGCCATGAATCTGGGTGAATTCGCCAAACGGAAATGATTCAATTCCGGAGTTCGACTCCGTTGACTCTCAGCTTTTCACTCCGGTTTGCAAGACCAAGTCCAAAGCCTGAGCTAATTGTTCCTCTTCGGTCAGGGAAGAGTTGTCCAGCACAATAGCATCCTCCGCCTGACGAAGAGGGCTCTCCTTGCGGTTGGTGTCCTTATGGTCGCGGTCAGCGATGTTGCGGATTACCTCGTCCATGGTCACCATGAAACCCTTGGTGTTCAATTCATCGAAGCGGCGCTTGGCACGTACTTCACTTCGGGCGGTCATGAATATCTTCAATTCTGCGCTCGGGAAGACCGTGGTGCCGATGTCCCTTCCATCCATTACGATCCCCTTTTCGGTACCGTATTGCTGCTGTTGGTGAACCATCCGGTGCCGTATTGAGGGAATAGCGCTAACCGGACTTACCAGATCGGATATGCGTAGGTCCCGGATCTGCTTTTCAACTCGTCGCCCGTTCAGCAAGATTTCGGAAGTGCCCGTTGTGGCATCCACCTCGAAGTGGATATTGATGCCATCCAGAAATGCTTCCAACTCCGGGTCACTCATCCGCTCCAAGTCATCGACCGATAGGCCTGATTCAAGCATGTGTAAAGTAACGACCCTGTACATGGCTCCCGAGTCGATATAACGGTAGCCCAGCCGTTTGGCCAATGCCTTGGCCAAGGTGCTTTTTCCGCACGAGGAAAAGCCATCGATGGCTATTACGATCCTGGAGGACTGAAACTCGGGTAGAAAGCTCATTGAAATCCCGACTTCCCGCTCTTTTTCGGAAGTCGAGCAAAGAAACGAAATTGGCGCGAATTGCGTAAAGCCCTTTTGAATAGCAATTGGTCTCAAATTCAGATCTGGCGCGTATTCAATTGTTATCTTTGCTTCTCAAATGAAGGTGACCATCGATAATCAGTCCGGATTCTGTTTCGGCGTCGTTTATGCGATTGAAATGGCTGAACAGGAGCTGGATCGATCCGGCAAGTTGTATTGCCTGGGCGATATCGTTCACAATAACATGGAGGTGGACCGATTAAGAGCCAAAGGATTGGAAATAATCGATCATGCTCGATTGGCTGAATTGCACGATTGCAAGGTGCTGATCCGGGCGCACG
Source organism: Bacteroidota bacterium (assembly GCA_046075925.1). GTDB lineage: Bacteria > Bacteroidota > Bacteroidia > AKYH767-A > 2013-40CM-41-45 > Pollutiaquabacter. The sequence goes on from JBJTRB010000282.1 coordinate 11,349, forward strand.
GAGAGCCTCCTGACACCTACCAAACCGCCCTTCGAAACAATATTGAACTTATCGACGCATCCTGTCCGGTGGTACTCAAATTACAAAACCGGGTCCGCCTCAGTTACGATGAAGTGGTGGAGAGCGACGGACAGGTGGTGATTTATGGTGAGATCGGCCATGCCGAAGTCAATGGCTTGATCGGGCAAACGGGTGGAACAGCCATCATTGTGCGAGATGAAGCCGACCTGGATAAGGTTGACTTTTCCAAGCCGGTTTATTTTTTCTCACAGACCACTAAAAGCACTGCCGGTTTCGAGAAGATGAAAGCCCTGATCGAGGAACGGTCGCGTCAGGCTCAGGAAGCCGAAGTGGAGGAGGAGTTCTTGTCAGCCAATGACACTATTTGCCGGCAGGTTTCCAACCGCGAGCCCCAGCTTCGTCGCTTTGCCGATCGACACGACGTCATACTTTTTGTAAGTGGAAAAAAGAGTTCCAATGGCAAGGCCTTGTTCGAAGTTTGCCACTCGGTTAACCCCCGAACTTATTTCATTTCCGATACCGACGAAATCGATCTGAAGTGGCTGGAAGGTGCTGCTGATGTAGGTATTTGCGGAGCTACCAGCACCCCGATGTGGTTGATGGAAAAAGCAGCCCGGTTCATCGAGGGGTACACCACCTCAATTCCTGCTTAAGTTTACTCATTTAAATATTTGATAATCAGCATCCTATTTACTTTAGGTTAGGCCTCGAAAT
>JBJTRB010000283.1:0-4295 GCA_046075925.1 Bacteroidota bacterium
GGACGGAAATTCCCGTTTGTCTTTTCGAGAACGGAGCGAGCTTACCTGCTGGAAGCCGGGTTCTTGTCGCCAGGCGTCTATCGTTATATAGCCTCCACCCAATTAGGTAATAGAACGGAGAAGGTCAGCGGTGAATTCACCGTGGCTGAGGTTCGTTCAGAGCAGGTCGAGACCGTTGCGGATCATGCACTACTCTCAGCCTGGTCTGATAAACACGGTGGACAGACCTTCACTGTTGAATCACTGAATCAGCTCACTGATCTGTTGGAAAAGGATGACAAGTCCAAAGCGGTGAGCTATTCCAGAGTGCGTTTACAGGATTTGATTGAATTGCCGTGGTTGTTCTTTCTATTGTTGACCTTGCTTTCAATTGAATGGCTGGTTAGAAAAAGATCCGGTTCCTATTAGAATTTTACTTTAATGAATCGTATTTCCTTGCATGGCTTTTTTCTTGTCGTGTTTTTCCTGTTTCAGGTCGTGTGTATACCTGCAGGCCTTTCGCAGTCAATCGTAGTGAATTCCTTTCAAGTTGCTACCAACTTGAAGCTGGCTAAGGATAGGAAGCTACAAGTGGACCTTGATTCCGTGATTTTTCATGGGATCATGGTGCCTTCTGCTCGGCAGTGCCAGGAAGGAGCCTTTCGATTCGAATTCATAGTCGATTCATTGAATGGCCGTTCCTTGTTCTACAAGATCTACTACCAGAACGAGTCGTACAAATTCAATGAGTCCAACCATGGCAAGCAGGATACCGCTTGCTTGTCAAATTTTTATGGCAGTTGGGATGATCCATCGATTGGTTTCAAGCCTGTCCTCCCGGGAGATGGTCATGTCGTGGATTATTTTCGGATAGTCGGCAATCCAAGAAATGAAAAGAAATATTTCGGATGTTCCATGACGGATTATCGGATTTCCGATGAAGCCGTACGAAACCAGGTGAGGATTATCAGGGCGGATGCAGCCTGGGACGAATCAGTGAAAAAAAAGGCTACGCTGAATGGAGTCAGTCATGAGCAGCAATTGATCTCAGATGCAGTCTACGCGCTTTCAATGGATCGTGACAAGGGTGATCAGAACCACCGGTGGAAACGGAACCCTAGAATGGGCAGGTACAGTGCGCTGTTGGTCGTTTGTGATTCGGCAGCACTGAAATCATTTCCTCAGGGTGTTCAAGATATCAGTGCAAAGACCGCTGGGCGATATGTCAATCCCTATCAGTATTTCCTTTCTGGTAATGGTTCCAGGATGCAAGGTGTCAGTGTGAGTCGAGTGGAAAATATGATCACATTGTATAGTGCTATCGATCTTTCGAAGGGCGTTTTCATCAATAAGGTGAATGAGTCTGCAGATGCTCATCCGGATCATTTTCGTCAGGATTGCAATGACAATGAAATTTCTTTTGCAACTGCTGAATTGGAGCAGTATTTCACTCATAAGGATCCTTCTGCTTCTATTTCTTCCATTCCTATTATTCGTGATGTGTTACAAAATGAATACACGATTACAGACTACTTGGATGCACAAAAGCGTTTCTCTCAGACCGATCTGAAGCCAGCCATTTCACACAGTTCGGACTATCCTTGCGAAACGGTTCGGTACGATTCAACTCTGGCTGCAATGGTCATCAGTAATAGAGGCAATAGGAACCTTGAATCAGCAGTGAAAGAGAATGTGGGTGTCAAGTCCCGAATCGGCCAGACCTATGGGAAATTCACCGGTAAAATCGCATTCCCTGCACAGCTTAATGCAACGAATGTATGGAGTGGCATCACCAATGCTTTCTGGTTGGTATTTCAGGAGACCGATGCATGGAATAATCGCAGAGCTTCAAAATCAGGTTATGCCGAAAAGGGTGTTATTAAGGCGGATGCACCCAGAAGCACTTTCACTTATTACTCGGAAATCGATATCGAGCTGGTCAAGACATCCAGGTACTGGCCTGCTAACGAGTATTTCGGAGGAAATGGTCCGGTAGAGGATGCTAAGTCCAATCGTGATGTGATTGCTTCGGTCAATAATTGGGATCTGGCAGATCAGGATCCAACGGAGTACGCTTCGGGTTTCTGTCCGGTCAGTTTCAATGGTCGTGAGCTCCGACCTTTTCGCTGGAAGTTTTATCACCAGGCATTGTCAGATCGTTTTGCAATCGATCATGAGGCTATTTTTTCCCGGCCATTCTACTTTTTTCAAATAGAGTGGAAGCCAAGAGAGATCATATGGCGGATGGGCCCGTCTAAAGACAGTTTGACGGTCATCGGCTATATGAATGATGCAGTGACCAACATACCGGATAATCAGATGTGCATGGTGGTGTCTCAAGAATTTCATCCCTCAAGCTGGTGGGTGCCGATTCCATTCAGGCAGGAATACATCCCCTTTCCTGCAAAAGAAATTTCCGGAAAAATCTACGAATTGACCGTGGAGTGAAGGTGACTCCGGTTGTCGAATCGACTGATTTCGGTTTCTTCTGGCAAGGGCGTTCCATTTTCCATGTGTTCCAAAAGACAGGATGACAACCATGGAGCAAGTGAACTTCCTTTGCTTCCAAGTCCGTTGAAGATGTAGCAGCCACGACGGTCAGGATGCTGGCCGAGCAACGGTCGGCGATCTTTTACCGCAGGCCGCACGCCGGCTTGTTGTCCGATTGTCTTGAATAGCGGAACAACGGTCTTGCGGATCTTCAATTCAAGTTGTTCTCTGGCTTTTTCAGTCGTCTTATCAGTCAGCTCATGCCATGAGTACGTCGAGCCCACCCGGAACTGGTCTGCTCCGATCGGAATTAGAAAGAGACCATTCACAAGAATTTCGGTCTGTGGCAATTCCGGTATGCTTACGGTCAACAATTCCCCTTTGGCCGGATCGAAAGGCAGGTGTTTCCAGAAATCAGTCTGGCGTGCATGGATGCCTTGGCAGAACACGACCTTCTTGAACCGTTCACCGTTCCATTCAATAGCTCCATCTCTTAAGTGGATGGAAGACTCATCCATCCTTTGATCGATGAAAATGCCTTTTTCCGTCCAGACATTTCGGTAGTGATTCAAAAGGGTCGGTAGATCCAGCCATCCTCCGCCTTTCACTTTATATATAGCCTTTGTAGGTTGCAGGTAATCTGGGTTTTCCTTCGAAAAGGGGGAGACGTACATCGGCAACTCATCGCTTCTTCTGGACCATTCGTTGGCTGTTTTTATATCACCGACCATCTCCAGACTATCCATTGAATGGTAGTATTTCTCGCCTGACTCTGACTCTAGAGATCGGTAGAATTCCTCTGCGATTGGGAAAATTACATCTGCCATCCAGGTCTTCACGATGCGTCGGCCAGTGATAGGATGCATGAAGCCTGCTGCCACGCGCGAGGTACACGACAAGGACGAATCGTCGATAATGGTGATCTTCTTACCAGCTCTAAGAAGCCGGATCGCAAGGCATGTTCCCGCGATACCCTGTCCGACAATCAGATAATCCTTGCTGTTCATCAAGGGCGTTTACCGGTGAAACTGACAAAGGCGATCCGTGTTCCGTCTGGTGCAGAACTGATTCGGTAAAAATCACCGACGCTGCCGGATAGATCAGCAAGTAAACTCCATTCTTTGGAGTTGGGTGCCAGTCTAAAAAGCTTACCGGCTTTTCCACTCACGATGATCCATCCTTGAGAAGTTCAAAGTCTTCAACACCTTCCATGGCCGATGCGACGCTTTCAGTGGTAAAATCGCGAATCCGCATCCGAAAGATGGTGGCAGGTTCATTCTTATCCAGGAAATATAGAAACTGTCGGTCGGAATCCGTTTTGAGACAACGTCCGATATTTTTGCTGATCAATTTCTTTTCTCCGGAATTCAAGTTGAGATGATACAGAGTAGGAGGGTTTCCTAAAACGAACATCCCGATGGTTGAGTCTGTCAGGAATGAAAAGTAGCCGATCGAATCGGAACCTTCGTGGTGAAAAGCGATCCGTGCGTCTTCGACGGGTAGGGTGTAGAATCGCTGACCGCTGTCTGCATCCACACGCACTAAGCCGATTCTATTTCCATCCGGAGAAAGCTGGGGCGAATATTCGCTTTGAGGAGTCTTGGTGAAAATCCGGATCGTATGTTTCTTGAAATCCGACACGTAGATGTCAGACTGGGTGGTATCTTTATTGATGGCGGTGAAATAGAATCCATTGCCATCGTGATTGAAATAAGGTTGATTGTCGTATCCGGGCCGTTTGGTCATGTTGGCCGGTTTCTTCACTGTTGGTGAGCCGTCCTTCCATTCAAGTTCAGCGACGAAAATATCCGTATCCGGTAGCTGCC
>JBJTRB010000284.1:0-4243 GCA_046075925.1 Bacteroidota bacterium
CTTTTTCAGCAGAGGCTTCTTTTTTGCAACAGGATTTTCCTTCTTTCTTGTCGCAAGACTTAGCAGGCTCACTAGCAGAAACATTCAGAGCCAGGAGGCCGGCAACAGCAAGGAGGGAGAGGATTTTTTTCATGTCAATGATTTTTAGTGACTTAAAGATACGACAATGACAATGGGTAAGCAAGGAGAAAATCGAGACGTTTATCACATGGATTTGGCTATTAAAAGGGGTAAAAAACGGGTTTACGACCTGGACTAAGGGGGCAACCTGATCTTTGCTGTATTGCTACCAAATCCAATCAAAACATCGGTTATAATAAAATCAGAACTTAAAATTAGGCTGACTAACTTTGACAACGGATGGACCTATCTGAAAATATAAAAGTCGCTCGACAAAGCATACGAAGCCAGCGGCTGCGCACGTCATTGACTGCGTTGATCATCGCCATCGGCATCACGGCTCTAGTAGGAATACTCACCGCTATTGACGCCCTTAAGGGCTCCATCAGTTCCAACTTCCAACGGATGGGAGCCAACTCGTTCACTATCCAGAACCGGGGAATGAACATTCGCATCGGCAGTCGTGGCAAAAGGGCCAAGAAATACAAGCCGATCGATTATCATCAAGCGACCAGATTCTCCGAGCGATTCACCTTCCCATCGACTGTGTCCGTTTCTACGATGGCGAGTTGGAATGCCACCATACGCCACGAGGATCGCAAGACCAACCCTAACATCCAGGTGATGGGCTGTAATGAGAACTACCTGACCACTGCCGGATACAGCATCGGGTCAGGCAGGAACTTCTCTCAGCGAGAAGTCCAGTTCGGTGATAATGTCGTCATTTTAGGAAAAGAGATTGCCGATAAGATCTTTCCATCCAGCAATCCGATCGACCAGATCGTAGGACTAGGTAACAACAAATACCGCGTCATCGGACTACTGAAAGAAAAAGGAGCTTCCATGGGATTCAGCGGCGACAAGACCTGTCTGATTCCATTGATGAATGTACAACAACATTTTCCTAAAGAGGACATGTCGTATGCCATCAACGTAAGCGTAAAAGACATCCGGCAAATGGATGCGGCAATCGGCGAAGCCACTGGCGTTTTCCGGGTGGTCCGAGGACTCCGTATCGGCGAAGACAACTCGTTTGAAGTCACAAAAAGCGACAGCATCGCCAATATGTTGATTGAAGAATTAGGAACCGTCACCATCGCTGCTACGATCATCGGCCTGATCACACTCCTTGGAGCTGCAATCGGATTGATGAACATCATGCTGGTGAGTGTGACCGAGAGAACCAGAGAAATCGGCATACGGAAGGCGCTTGGCGCAACGCCGCAGGTGATCCGGCGACAATTTTTGATTGAAGCCATACTTATCTGCCAGATCGGTGGAGTATTAGGAATCGCGTTGGGAATACTGGCCGGCAACAGCATCTCTTTGCTTCTGGATTTCGGGTTCATCATTCCGTGGCGCTGGATCTTCTCTGGCATCGTACTCTGTTTCGGGGTGGGAATCTTATCCGGGTATTATCCAGCATCAAAGGCGGCGAAGCTGGACCCCATTGAGGCGCTGAGATATGAGTGATAAGAACCCGAAAAAATCAGTCTTGAATCGAATTGATTTTCTGAGATGCGACTCCTGATCGCGGATCTTCGTAATGAATTCTCAAGGCATGCAGACGACAAGAAGGCGTCAGCGATGTCGAACTACATGAAAAACCATTTCGTGTTTCATGGTATCCAGAAGCCTCTGCGCAGTGAATTACAAAGGACTTTCATCCATGAATTGAAAAAAGAGTCGATGGACGAATGCCACGCATTGGTTGAGGAATTATGGAGCCTGCCAGAGCGTGAATATCAATACGTCGCGATGGAATCCTTGTTGGCCGTGAAAAAGAAATGGATACCTGCGACCTACCAGCTTGCTGAAAAACTCATCGTTACCAAATCCTGGTGGGACTCGGTCGACCTATTGGCTGCCCGAGTGATTGGTCATTTTCTACTGAAGAATCCGGCAGCCTACCGTGAAAGGATTCTTGCCTATTCTCAATCTGAAAACATCTGGCTGAACAGGACCGTCTTGATCAGTCAGTTGTTCGCCAAAGACAAAACCGACACTTCACTTTTTGAAACAGCCTTTCTCAATTGCCATCATAAGAAAGATTTTTTCATTCAGAAGGCCATCGGCTGGGCCTTGAGACAATACTCTTCGACTGATCCTGAATTTGTGAAGTGGTTTGTGGCTGCAAACGCCATCACTGGAATCGCCGGGCGTGAGGCGCTGAGGAAGATTTGATTGGATGGTCGGTAGTCGGTGGTCGGTGGTCGGTGGTCGGTGGTGAAAAATAATCAGCAGAATCTATCTAGGTGCTTCATCATGAAACTTAGAAGCCTACCAATACTATTGCATTGGGCTTTATAACGTTCATACTCATCTTGACTTACGTAGCCGAACTCCTTTGCGAAATCTAACCACAATGAAGTTTCAGCATTCTCGCCTGCACAATCAGACAGCTTACTGATGAATGATTTCGGATAGATTCGCTTTCGATATCCTTCCAAGAGGTTTGCACATACGGATCGTGAAGATCGCCTTATCTGATCAGTAAGAGAATATTTTTCCTCCTTTGGAAATCTCTTGGTAAGAAGCTGGATTTCGCATGCAAGTTTAAAAGCCAGTTGGAAGGCTTGTAAATTCTCAGGTACACCCATTTATCAAATGTAGCTCGACTCATCTGCTACCGAAACCGCCCAAATGATGGAACAACAAATGGGTCTTCAGCCTTGAATCGATTCAACCGTCAAACTTTCACCTACATTTTAATATCCACAGACTACTGACTACAGACCACCGACTACAGACTGTGGACTGCCGACTTGCGCTGAGCTTGCCGAAGCGCCGCTAACTAAAAAAAAGCCGCCCCTTGATTCAGGAACGGCTTTTACTCGATTGTCGAGTCTGTAACTTATTCGGCGACGACCTCGAAGTTGACCTTCGCTTTGACGTCCTTGTGCAGATTCACCATAGCGGTGTAGGTGCCAAGCGTCTTGATGTGGTCTGCATCGAGCGTGATCTTCTTACGATCGACGTTCACGCCATGCTTGGCGAGTACGTCTGCGATTTGAAGCGCAGTGATCGATCCGTAGATCTTGCCGGTCTCTCCCACCTTGGTAGCGATCTTAAGGGTCATCGCTTCTAGCTGCTTGGCAACTGACTCAGCGTCTCCCTTGATCTTGGCTGCCTTGTGGGCGCGTTGCTTCATGGTTTCAGCCAGCATCTTGCGTGACGATTCCGTAGCCACTACAGCCAGGCCGCGTGGGATAAGGAAATTGTTGGCATAGCCAGGCTTCACCTTTACGATTTCATCGGCGTAGCCGAGATTGTCGATGTCTTGTTTGAGAATTACTTCCATCTTGCTGTTCCTCGTTCTTAATTATTTCAACATATCGCCGACATAAGGCATCAATGCCAAATGACGGGCGCGCTTAATGGACTGAGTCACCTTGCGCTGGAACTTCAAAGAGGTTCCGGTTAGACGGCGCGGAAGGAGCTTACCTTGCTCGTTGACGAACTTGAGCAGGAAGTTGGCATCCTTGTAGTCGATGTACTTGATACCGTTCTTCTTGAAACGGCAGTACTTCTTTTTGGTATTGTCTACCGCAGGGGGATTGAGGTAGCGGACTTCTTGATTGGGTGCTGACATTTTCTTTTCCTCCTTGTTTACGAAGCGGATTCTTCCTGCTTCTTGATTTCAGCGCTCTTGCGCTTTTTCTCGTTGTACGCGATGGCGTGTTTGTCCAGCCGGACGGTGAGGAAACGCATAATCCGCTCATCTCGTTTGTACTCAGTCTCGAGCTTGGTGATTGCTTCACCTGTGCCCTTGAACTCCAGGAGGTAATAGAATCCTGTGTTCTTTTTCTGAATCGGATAAGCCAGCTTGCGCAAACCCCAATTGTTCTCATGAACAATTACGGAACCGTTGTCGGTGAGGATCTTGCGGAATTTGTTGACGGCATCCATCATCTGCTCTTCCGAAAGAACAGGAGTGGCGATGAAAACCGTCTCATACTGATTTAACATGCTGGTTTTGATTGGTTTTAATTAGGGACGCAAAAGTAGTCAAATTCTGCGAAAATCCAAACGGGTTGTCGAGGAAGTGTTGAGCGGTAGGCGGTTTGCGACACAACGAAGTCAACCGAACGTTGAACTTGAGAGTTCAGCGGTTCGAGGCCTG
>JBJTRB010000285.1:0-6474 GCA_046075925.1 Bacteroidota bacterium
AATGCGGGCACGCCAGTCGATTGTGCCGTGAGCGGTAGTGGTTCCGTGATGGAATACGATGCGCTGATGGTGCATCCGTTTGCATCGCTAAGGATGACGTCATACGAACCGGGCGCCAGCGAAACGGCTGATAGGTTGTTCGAAATGTTCGGTACCCACGCCGCTGTGAACGGAGGTGTACCGCCTTGCGGAGTCAATACGATGATTCCGTCGGCCTCACCGCTGCACGAAACATCATCGATCGTTGCAAGCGGAGCGGTCTGTACAGGATGAATGACCACCGCTTGGGATGGTGCAGAAGAGGTACATGTACCAACCGCCACTTGTAACGTCACCGTGTAATTTCCAAGTGAAGCATAACTCACTGAATAAGGTCCGGGACCCGAACCGCTGATCACCGTACCTCCGCCGAATCCCCAGGTATAGGTAGCTCCAGCCGGAGCCGTACCGGTGAAGTTGATGGATACGGGACTTCCCTGACAAGCAGACGTCGTTGTAAACGCAGCAACCGGCGGCGGACCTGCTGTCACCACCACCGTATCACGCAACACGCAGCTGCCGTTGGTGGCGGTTAGCACATATGACGTCGTAACGGAAGTGGTGCCGCTCACCGTAACGGTGGGATTGGCGATGTTGGCATTGCTGAGTCCTGCACTTGGCGACCAGGAATAGGTCCAGCCGGAAGCGCCGGGAAATCCGATTGTTGCCGATCCTGGTCCACAGAAAGCGCGATCGACTCCGGCATCGACCACCGGAGTAGAGGACAGACTTCCTGCTTCAAAAAATACCGACGAGTCCCATTCGCCATCTCCTGCATCCGCAATGGAAATGCGCAGGTGATACGTTTGGCAGGGAACCACAATGGCTTGAGCGATCAGTGGAACGGTGAGTCCATCCAGTTGGATCGTGGCTCCGCCGGTGTTATCGACATAATACTGCGCGTTGCTCGTGTCGCACGATGCTGCGGATGAGCCGTTGGTTCCAGCCGATCCTACATTCACCGTATTGATGGCAACGGGCGTAGTGCTGCCCGGTATGAACGCGATATTGGTGGGCGTAGCATAGCCCGGGCCACTGATTTGAAAAGCGAACGCATCATTGAAAACAGAACAGACATACTCGGGATATTCCTCTGAAGCGAACACGTAGCGAAAGCGTACGGTGTCGTTTTGGGGAATGAAATCGAATTCGAGAATGGCTGCATCGAATGTCGATGTGCCTGCTTGTGCATCAAGAACGGGATCGCCAGGTTGTAACAGGTCCTCTGATGCATCGTCCTGCAGATTAGGCCCGATGGACAAACTACAGTTGGCTGTCGAAAGCATGATACCATTGGTAATCCCCAGATTCGTTCCTGAAGCCGTGAACTGTCCGGCTTGCACGGGCAGACCCGTGTAAGTGATGTTGGAGACGAGCACGCCGGGACCGGTCAGGATGCTGACCCATTGTGCGGGCGTCAAGGCCGTATTGACAACCAACTGCGCCGAAGCTGTCGTCCATAAAAAGGACAACGCGAATAAAAGGGCAGTCTGTTTGATTAATCGCATGAGCGGGGCGGCAGGAAAAGGTTAGTACGCAGCGCGTAGTTACAAGTTATGCAACAACTCTTTTTTTCCTCCTTGAAAATACCATTTCCAATCGGTGTTTTTTGGGGAAAGACAGTAAGCCGCACATTCGCTAAATTTGAGCGTGAATTACAGCACCGTCCACTCGAATCCTTGTTTGATGAACCGTATTGCCCGGCTTCTCCTCCTAATCTCCGTGTTTTGCACGAATTCCGCCTTTGCAGCGCTGGATAAATTCGTCCTGGCAAACAATGGCCAGTCGTCGCACGTGATCGAATTGCCCCTGCAACCGACCGAACAGGAAAAGCGGGCCGCCGAAATTCTGAAAGAGTATGTCTACCGCATCTCCGGCGCTTCTATCCGCATTGTAACGGAAGACACCTCCATCCGCAGAGCCGCTATTTCCATCGGCAGAACCATTGCTGCTGTTCAGCGATACGATTCGTCCTTCAGCCGATTGGGAGCCGACGGGTTTCGAATCGTGACGCGTGGTAAAATGGTGTTCCTGCTTGGCGGTACAAGAAACGGTATCGTTTACGCTGCCACCGCATTCCTCGAAGACCAACTAGGCTGCCGGAAATTCAGCAAGGAAGCCGAATACGTTCCGAAACAATCGACCGTGATCGTTCGACTCATGGATTCCACTTATGTTCCTGCCGCCGACATCCGCATCGTGAACGGACCGATGGCCGAAGACGAGGAGGTGAAAGCATGGCGGCGTGTCACCACCATTTCCGACGATTGGCGCGAAAAAGAGTGGAAGGGATATTATGTGCACACCTTTAACAGACTGGTGCCGCCGGCACGTTATTTCGAAACGCATCCGGAATACTTCGGGCTCATCAACGGCGAGCGTAAACCGTATGCGCAGCTGTGCCTGACCAATCCGGAAGTGTTGAAAGTCGTCATCGATACGCTTCGCCAAGAAATGGCGGCTCACCCATCGATACGTTACTGGTCGGTAAGCCAGAACGACGATTTTGAATATTGCAGGTGCGAACGTTGTGCGAAGGTGGACGAGGAAGAAGGTTCCCCCAGCGGACTGCTGCTGCGCTTCGTGAACAACGTGGCTGCGGCGTTTCCTGAAAAAACAATCACGACCCTCGCCTACTCTTACACGCGACACGCTCCCAAGATCACCAAGCCTGCCGGCAATGTGATGGTTACCTTGTGCAGCATCGAACTGGATCGTTCGCAACCGATCGAACAGGTGGCCGGGGGTGAGTCGTTCGTGAAAGACCTGAACGAATGGCACGCCATCACCCGTCAACTGATGATCTGGGATTACGAAGTGCAGTTCACCAACTACATCAGCGTGTTTCCGCTTTTCCGCACGCTGCAACCCAATCTGCAGTTGTTCAACCGTTCAGGCGCTGTTGCCCACTTCCAACAATGCTTCGTAGAGAAAGGAGTCGAATTCGCCGAGCTCAAACTGTACCTGCTCAGTAAGCTCTTGTGGAATCCTGACACCGATGTGGATGCGGTGGTCGATGATTTCATGCAGATCTATTACGGTTCGGCAGGGCGCTATGTGAAAAGGTATTTCGATCTGCTGCACACTACCGAAACGTACACGAAACAGTCATTGGATATTTACGGAACACCTGCTTCGTATGCCAACACGTTGCTGTCGCAAGAGTTGGTCAACACCTATTCCTCCTTCTTCGATTCGGCGGAAGCAGTGGTGGCAAGCGATGCTGTCTTGTTGGAGCGGGTGCGCATCACCCGGCTTCCGTTATTGTTCGGTGAAATGGAAATCGCCAAAACGGATTTGTTCGGACCGCGGGGCTGGTTCAGCAAGGGAAAGGACGGATTCTATGTTAGACCGGAACGTACTGCGTTGCTTGATACGTTCACTGCCGTTTGCAAACGCAACAACATCGTTTACATGAACGAGAACGGACTGACGGTCGATCTGTATCGTTCTTCCACGCTGCGCTTCCTCGATGTGAAAGTGAAAGGCGATCTCGCTTTTCAAAAACCGGTCACCTGTACTTCGCCACCCGATCAACGGTATTTTCTGAAAGGATCTTCTTCGTTGACCGACGGAGTGCGCGGTACCGAACGGTACCGCATGAACTGGCTGGGCTGGGAAGGCATGGACCTCGGATTCACCATCGACTTGGGTAAAGTACAGCCGGTGAAATCGGCTGCTGTAAGCACGATGCATTATCCGCAAGCGTGGATCGTACGACCTGAAAAAGTCGTGTGCTCGGTTTCTGTCGACGGAGTCGCCTTCCAAGAGGCCGGTATCATCGTCAGCGATTCCGACGCAAGCAAAGAGCCGTTGATCCGATCTTTTGATTTCGCACTGACGGGTAAAGCGCGTTACGTTCGGTTCGACATCGTCGGTACCAAGACGCTGCCGGCCTGGCACACCTACACCGGACACAAGTCCTGGGTGTTTGTGGACGAGGCGGAGGTGCGGTAGTGCGATCCGATTACCACCAAATTGATGGTCCAATCAGCGGTTCGTGCTCGTTTATTTCCTCAGCGATAACCGAACAAGAGCGGAAAAATGCACGCAACAATGAATGCCCAAACGCCAATGGCGGGCAGGAAGAGCGTGATGCCGTAGGGGACAGCTTCCATCTTTTTATTCTCTTTCAATGCGGCGAACAGTCGCGCCGTCAAAACCGTAGCGGACGACAGCAGTAACAGGTTGCTTCCGGTAACCACCAGCCGGTTGGGTGTGATTCCCATGGTGAATAGACGATACGCGATGGCAGAGGTGGCCACCACATTCACTACGACGGAAGTCAAGGACAACAAAAACAAGGACCAACCGCTGAATCGGCTCGATTCTCCGTGTGCGATTTCGGCCACAGAAAAGAAAACGATGGCCATGACCCCGAGCAACAGCATGTTGAAGTTGAACAGGAAGTCGCGATCGTTGTACGGATCCTTGTCGGATACGGCGAATGCGATCAGATAGCCGACGAGCGTCAATAGCAACAGGGGCGTGAACACTTTTGCAATGACCGGCGAAACCTTGTTCACGAGTTGCGGGTTCGTTCGCACCAGGTGTGTTCCGATCAGTGGCGCAGCGAATACGCAATAGATGGCAAAATAGTCGGAATAGTATTTTTCGATGTCTACGCCTACAACGTGGAACAATCCGATCGTGAGCGCTGAAAAGAGGCCGAACGAAAGCAGCAGGATTCCAGACATCACGAAGAAATCGCCGTTGTATTTCAGAAAGTCGAGGCGATTGCGGTGGTCGTAACCACCCTTACCGGAAAAAGCGAAGCCGAGTAACGACCAGGCGAAAATCGGCATGAAGATCAGTGCGAGCACGATCGTATCGCTTCCTGCTCGCACGGGTAACGCATTCATGTAAACGGTTGCAGCAACGAAAAGTGCGGCAATCGTCAACAACTTATTAAGTCGGTATCCGTTCTTCCACGAAAAATAGATGACCAGAAACGGAAACACCAGAAAGGTGGTGTTCCTTTCGAAGAAGAGAGATTCGTTCATGGAAAACATGTCCGGTAACTTGGCAAGCGTACCGCTGACCAGACAGATCAGGATGATGCGCCACCACTCAGATGCGCTTCCCCAGGTAATCGAAGACTCGGACACGTATTCGAGTCGCTCGTGCCATGTCCGTGCCACGGGGTGCCCTTCAGATTCCACATACGCCTCACGGAATGCACGACGAAATGCACTCTTGTCGGCTCGATACAGCTGCTCCAGTCGTGCAGGATGATCAAGCTGCTGAAGGATGTCCTCTTTTTTCACTTCCATGGTTTAAAATCGCTTTTGTACAAAGTCGCCGCGTGTGCCGGCACAACCGCCTTTCTTCGCCGCGTGTAAGGTAATAGGATTTCACTACATGTTCCCTGATGATTGTCATGCGCATGCAGGGCGCCTACGTTCACTTAAGAAATAAAAAGCCGGTTTCCCGGGAGCTTGATTGAAAAGAAGAAAAAAGTGTCTTTGACTATTCCGTCAACTCACCACGAAGCGAAGTGCCGAGCTTCTTTTTCAAGATAGCCGGCGATTTTTCGTGCGACAAGAGAAACATGAGTTTGGTGATGGCAGCTTCGGTGGTCATGTCTTTCCCGCTCACCACTCCGATTTTTTGCATATGATAACTGGTCTGGTACCTGCCCAGCTCCACCGTTCCGCCGCTGCATTGCGAAATGTTCAGCAGAACGACTCCGCGATCGGCGGCGCTCTTGAGCACACGCAGGAATTCAGGATGCGTCGGGGCGTTGCCGGAACCGTACGTTTCGATGATCGCCGCTTTCAAGCCGGGAGTACGCAAAGTCGTATCGATCACATCAGTGTGGATGCCCGGGTGGATCTTGATCAACGCCACATTCGTATCGAACCCATGGTGCACCGTGAACTTCTTGCGAGGCAAAGCAAGCGTGTCCTTCTTGTTGAAGATGATTTCGACGCCCGCCTCCGCCAAGGGCGGAAAAGAAAGTGAATGAAACGCATCGAAACGGCTAGACGTATGTTTCTCGCAACGGTTCCCGCGAAACAGTTGATTGTTGAAATAGATGCAGACCTCCGGAACAACCGTGTCCGATCCCGCGATTTCCACGGCGGTAAGGATATTCGCTTTTGCATCGGTGCGTATGGCTCCAAGAGGTAATTGTGATCCGGTGAAGATGACCGGCTTCGATAAGCCCTCCAGCATGAAGCTCAACGCCGAAGCGGTATACGCCATCGTGTCGGTGCCATGCAAGACGATGAATGCATCGAACGAGTTGTAATTCTTCTCGATGATACGAGCCAGCACATCGAAGAAATCCGGATTGACATTGCTTGAATCGATCGGGACCGGAAACGAGTGCAGTCCGTAGCGGAAGTTCAGCCGGCTGAGGTCTTGCAGCTGGTCGGACAACGTCATGATGTCCACCGGCTTCAAGGCTCCCGTTTTCGGGTCTTCCTGCAT
>JBJTRB010000286.1:0-9771 GCA_046075925.1 Bacteroidota bacterium
GCTCCGGCAATATCCCTGATGAATATTCTAATCTTGCACTTGCTCGTCAAAACATATTGATTCCGGATACGCAGGTGCTCGCGTTGTCTGGGCTGACCGGCACAGGTTTACATCCATCGATGGCAGGCATGCAGCAGTTATACAACGATGGGAAATTGAACATCATTCAAGGAGTCAGCTACCCTTCGCCCAACTTCTCCCACTTCAGGGCGACTGACATTTGGTTGTCCGGCTCCGATAGCAGTCAGGTGCTCAGCAGTGGTTGGGCTGGTCGATATCTTTCCTATGAGTACCCTAATTTCCCCAGCGGCTATCCTAACGCAACGATGCCTGATCCGTTGGCGCTACAAATAGGTAACAGTCCGTCGTTGGCCTTACAAGGACCATCGGCAGCGATGGGTATGACCATTGGCGATGCGAACAGCTTCAATAATTTTTTGAATGGCATTCAGGATCCTGCTCCGAATAATCGTTACGGCCATGAGTTGACGTACATACGTCAGGTCTCTCAACAATCCCAGGCCTACTCCGGAGTCATCCTTCAGGCTGCTGCCAATGTTACCCAACAATCCTCCGCTTACCCGGCTCCCGGCTCCAATACGCTGGCGGATCAACTCAAAATCGTAGCAAGATTGATCGCAGGCGGGCTCAAGACGAAAATCTATCTCGTTAGTATGGGAGGTTTTGATACCCACAGTTTGCAGACGGATGCGAGCAATACTACAACCGGTGTGCATGCTACCTTGGTGGGACGAATTTCAGATGCTATCGCGGCATTCATGGACGATTTGGATTTCCTCAATGTCAGCGATAGGGTTGTGGGTATGACGTTTTCTGAATTCGGCAGACGGATACGCTCAAACGGTAGCTACGGTACAGATCATGGATCCGGTGCACCCATGTTCGTATTCGGTTCGCAGGTGCAACCCGGAATGATCGGAACCAATCCACTCATTCCATCAAGTGTCAGCGTGAACGATAATGTCGCTATGCAATTTGATTTCCGTTCGGTTTATGCCTCCTTATTGAACCAATGGTTATGCGTACCGGCTTCCGATCTTCAACAGATACTGTTACAGAACTTTCAAACCCTGCCCATCATCGACTCTGCCGCTTGTACTGTCGGCATCGATGAACTGGCGAAAGCAGCGGGTGAAAACCTCATTTACAACTACCCTAATCCGTTCGTCTCGCGCACGCGTATCAGTTATATTTCCAAAGGCGGACACACGGCTGTACAGGTTTTCGATGCGGAGGGAAGAATAGTGAAGACGCTTGTAGACGCCATTCATACACCAGGCAACTATGAGCTCGACTTTGAAAACGAGGGTAACGGTGCCGGAATTTATCACCTCAGGCTGCAGAACGAGTCAATCCAGCAAGTCAAAAACATGGTGATTATCCGCTGAATCGATCGATTTTCAATTTCGCTCCACCGGCAATCGCGCCTCTTGCCAGGCTGTGATGCCACCTTTCAGATCGGTTACGTTTTTGAACCCGGCATCTTTCATTTGCGAAGCAGCCATGGCACTGCGTCTTCCTGATTTGCAATAAACGAGGTAAGGGGTGTTCTTGTCCATTCCGGGTAATGATGCGCTGAACCCCTCCGACGAAAAATCCAGATTCCTGGCGCCGGTAAGATGTCCTTCTGAAAATTCTTGAGGTGTGCGGACATCGAGGATGACCACGTCGGCGCCTTTCGAAAGTTTTCGGAACTCAGCCGGGTCTGCGTGACGCACGCCATCGGCAGTCGGTTGTTGACAAGACACGCCTTGGACGGCGCCAATGAGGAAAGCGAAGACCAGTAAGCGTTTCAAGAGGTTCATGCGTTTGAAATTGCTTTTACCAAGATAGGAAGATATGGTTACAGGTATTCCGGTTTCCGGAATCATACCTTACGTCGAAGGCCGAATCGCCCCTTTTCAGTCCGCTGTTCTTCAACAAGGTGATGATGAAATAATGACAATTCATGCGCGTCAAGTCTGTTTGATTTTCAGGAAATTGCAGAGTAATCAAGGCCCAATCCATGTCGAGGAAATTTCAAGCTGTTTTAATCGTCATTCTGATCCTGTTGTCCGGCACTGCCTACAGCCAGATCGTCATCAACGAGGTGATGGCCAACAACCAGAAAACGACTACTGATACGGATGGTGACTATTCGGATTGGATCGAGCTGACCAACACCACCGGCGTGTCGGTGAACCTGAACGGATACAAACTATCCGATAATCCCGATTCCTTGGACAAGTGGATCATGCCATCCGTCAATCTGGCTGCTGGCGGGAACATCAGGATCTGGTGTTCCGACAAAAACCGACGGACCAATCCTTTCCACACCAATTTCACCATCGATGCTCTGGGAGAAGCCGTTTATCTGTCCAGTCCTACTGCTGTAATCGATGTGATAGGACCTGTATTCATTCCTGCAGATGTGTCGTATGGTCGATTGCCCAGTGGAACAGGTGCGCAATACTATCTTTCACGTGCAACACCCGGAAGCACGAACGATTCTGCTACGGCCTTGCTTGGCGCACTTCAGCAGAAGCCGGTGTTTTCCATGCCTGGCGGTTTTTATGCCGATTCACAATCGGTTGCAATGTCCCACCCTGACCCGACGGTCACCATCCGATACACGACTGACGGTTCAGACCCTACGGAGTCGTCGCCAGCGTATGCATCACCTGTTACGGTGAGAAGCAGAGCCGGTGATGCGAATTACTATTCGATGATCAGGACCTGTTACAATGTTCACTTCTGGCTGCCTGATTGGCGACCACCGCTGGGACAGGTTTTCAAGAGCGCGCCACTCCGTGCACGTGCATTCAAGAGCGGATATGTTCCGGGTCCGGTACGTACCGAGACCTATTTCGTGGATCCGAACATGGCTACACGATACGGCAATCTGCCAGTCGTATCGGTGGTCTCCGATCCCAGGAACTTATTCAACGACACTACAGGCATCTACGTGCCAGGAATCACGTATCAGCCAGGTACATTCTATGCCAATTACTACGAGGATTGGAAGCGACCCGCGAACATCGAGCTGTACGAACCGGGTGGCCAGCAGGCGTTCAATGGTAATTTCAAGATCAGTGTGAACGGTGTCAGCTCGGCCAGTAGCCCTCAAAAAGGAATCAATGTGAATGCAACCACGGATTATGGTCCAGATAAAGTGCATTATCCGTTATTCGGTAACACAAAGGGCAAAGCCAGATATATCACCGACTTCGACAAGATGAAATTACGCGCTTGGGGAAGCGATCGGAGATATGCACTGTTCCGGGATGCATTCGCTGCTTCGTTCATGCACAAGACTTCGCTCGACTATGAAGCGTATCGGCCATGTGTCGTTTTCATCAACGGAGAATATTGGGGTCTTCAGGAGTTACGAGAACGAAACAGGGAAAACAGTTACCTGCAGGAACACTATCTACTGGGTAATACCGATGCAAAGTTCGATATCGTCGACATGCAGTTCAATGAGATCATTGAAGGCGATACAGCGAATTGGAACACTCTTCGCTCCTACATCGATACACATAACATGTCTGACTCTGCATCGTGGGCATACGTGACCTCACAGGTCGACATGAATTCATTCCTGCTGCATTACATGTTTTCCATTTATCTGAGTCGTGGAGACTGGCCGGCACAGAATGAAGCGGTTTGGCGCAGGAACAATCCACCGTACTCCAAGTGGAAATGGTTCATGTGGGATTTCGATAATACCACTGCGTATTATCTGAACCCTTGGTTCAACAAACTGAACGAGGCCATCAACGGGAGCAGAGGCTATGGACCTTCTCCTTTCCTGGTTTCATTTCTCGACAACCCTCAGTTCCGATACGACTTCATCAACATCCATTGCGATTGGATGAATACGGAATTCCTACCCCAACTCATGCAGGCGCGGGTCGACAGCATGAAGTCGGTGCTTGCTCCCTTCATGTCGGAATACCAGGCCAGGTGGCAGACCAATTACACCTGGAACAACCAGACGGACAGCATGAAGTGGTGGGTCAACTTGCGACCGCAATTTTGTCATCAACACATGCAAGGACTTTTTGGACTGCCTACCTTCAAGAGGATGACCTTGAATGTCTCCGACGTCAACAAGGGATACATCAGAGTGAATACGGTGGTGCTGGATGAGAACACGGCACGTACGACCGCCAATACGTTTCCATGGTCGGGCAACTATTATCCGACCGTACCGGTTCCGGTCACCGCTATTGCCCGTCCGGGATACCGTTTCCTCTATTGGCTTCCTACACACGACACATCGGCAACGATCCGGGTTGCGCTCACATCCGATACTTCATTGACGGCGGTGTTCGATCCGGATCCGGGATTCGTCAGCCGACTCCCACTGGTTATCAATGAAGTGATGACATCGAATCTCTCCTTCCTTCCTGATAATTATGGCGAGTACGATGATTGGTTGGAAATCTATAATCCTAATCGTGATACGGTGGATATTGCGGGAGATTATCTGAGCGACAATCTCATTCTGCCTACTCGTTTCGCCTTCCAGTCAGGAAACGACTCTACCAAGATTCCGCCCTATGGCCATCTGCTTGTCTGGGCAGACAATGATAGTGAACAAGGCATATTGCACACCAATTTCAAGTTCAACGCCTCCGGTGATGTCCTCATGCTTTACAAACCCGATGGAGAAACACTCGAAGACTCCGTCAACATCCCTACCATTCCTTTTGAT
This sequence comes from Bacteroidota bacterium, assembly GCA_046075925.1. GTDB lineage: Bacteria > Bacteroidota > Bacteroidia > AKYH767-A > 2013-40CM-41-45 > Pollutiaquabacter. Next base: position 4,721 of record JBJTRB010000286.1, read on the forward strand.
GTGTCTTACGGGTGCGAATACGATGGATCGCCTAACGATGTGCTCTTTTCGCCTGCGACACCTGCCGCCACCAACGCGGCATTCTCATTGCAGCAGGCGATCATCAATGAAGTGCAAGCATTCAATCAGACCACCCTTGCGGACGCGAACGGTGAGTACGATCCTTGGTTCGAGATCTTCAATCCAAACCCGGACACGCTGGATATCAACGGGTGGTTTGTTTCGGACGACGCATCACAGATCAACAAATACCGCTTGCCTTTTGAAGTTCCGGATTTCCGTATCCCTCCCGGCGGATTCCTGCTCTTTTGGGCGGACGATTCCATTGCACAGGGACCGACGCATGTAGGATTCCGATTGAACAATGCTCCTACTTGTGTGGTGTTGTCAAGGCCCGACATGTCTTTCTCCGATTCGGTTTGTTATGATATCCAAGCAGTCGACGAATCATGGGGTAGGCAGACCGATGGAGCGCCGCTGTGGAATGTGTTTTTTGTTCCGACGCCAGGAGCCAGCAATGTCGACATCAATAGCGGAGTCAGTCAGGTAAGACCTTCCAACGGAATCAGACCCTTTCCCAATCCCGTCAGCCACGGAACGGTTTTTATAGGCCGCAAGGCTGATTTCAGAGTGTATGATTCTTTCGGGGCAGTCGTAATGGATAAAAGGTCGACCGACCGTTTTGCAGTCGACGGATTGAGTTCCGGGATTTACTTCGTGCGGACGGCGGATGGCTATTCTGCGCGATTGGTGGTTCAATAGCAGGACGGGCTTTTTCATACCTTTACAGTATGAAATACAAAGCCATCGACTCCCATCTTTTCATCGAAAACCGCAAGAAGTATGCGGCTGCTTTGCCAAACGGCGCGATCGCGTTTTTCAATAGTAACGACGAGATGCCCCGTAGCGGAGATGCCAACTTCTTATTCCGTCAGAACTCGGATCTGTTTTGGTTGAGCGGAATCGATCAGGAACAAACCATTTTGGTGATCGCACCCAATCATCCCATCGCCGAATACCGTGAAATGTTGTTCGTGCGAAAAACCAATGAGCACATTGCCGTTTGGGAAGGACATAAGTACACCAAGGAAGAGGCACGCGCCGCGTCCGGTATCCAGTCGGTGTATTGGCTCGATGATTTCAAGACGTTGCTTCCGGTCCTCATGCATCACTCCGAGAAGGTCTACATAAACCTGAACGAAAACGACCGCTTTGTAACTGAGGTGCCTTATCGTGATCAGCGTTTTGCCGCTGATTTGCGTGGGCAGTATCCTCACCACGCCTATGAACGGTCAGGTCCGCTGATGGCTCGGTTACGTGTAATAAAATCCGAGACCGAAATCGAATTGATGCGTGTGGCGTGTGATATCACAGATAAAGCTTTTCGCCGAGTGCTGCATTTCACCGAGCCCGGCGTTAATGAATGTGAGATCGAGGCGGAAATCATCCACGAGTTCATCCGAAACCGAGCTACTGGACATGCTTATACCCCGATCATCGCCAGCGGACCCAGCGCGTGCATCTTGCATTACAACGATAACAACCGTGTTTGCAACGATGGTGATGTGATACTGCTTGACTTCGGTGCAGAGTATGCGAATTACGCGGCCGATCTCAGCCGCAGCATACCGGTCAGCGGAAAATTCAGTGCCCGTCAACGTGACGTGTACAATGCCGTACTCCGCGTGATGCGCGCTGCAAAGAAAATGTTGGTGGTCGGCACGATGATTTCCAAATACCACGAGGAAGTCGGTAAAGTGATGGAAGAGGAGTTGATCGGATTGGGACTCTTGGATGCAGCCGCAGTGAAGAAACAGGACCCCAAGTCGCCATTGTATAAAAAGTACTTCATGCATGGCACATCCCATTTCCTTGGACTGGATGTGCACGATATCGGCAGCCGCTACGAACCTTTACAGGCAGGCATGGTACTGACGTGTGAACCCGGCATCTATATTCCCGAAGAAGGACTCGGAATACGGATCGAAAACGATATCCTGATCACGGGCAAAGGTCCTGTCGATTTGATGGAGCAGATTCCGATCGAAGTGGAAGAGATCGAGGAGTTGATGGCGGCGGTTGATGGCATTATGAAGTGAACCGAAGGTTGTACTTCATAGTGCCGCAAACCGGAAACTGCCAACCGCCAACTGCCAACTGCCAACCGCCAACTGCCAACCGGAAACCGCCAACCACCTCAATCATTTTCCCAACAACGCATCCCAGCCTTGTGCTTTCAACGGAATGCTTCCACTCGATTTGGTGACCATGTTGATGCCGAAAGAGGCGTGCGTCATATGTCCGATGATCGACACATCGAGATGTTCGCGGATCTTTTCATAGTCGTCCGGTCGTATGGTGAAAAGTAACTCGTAATCTTCGCCACCGCTCAATGCACAAACGGTCGGGTCCAACCCGAACTCCCGTGCACGCTCATAGGTTTGTTGATGAATGGGAATCTTGCTTTCGTACAACTCGCAACCCAGATCGGATTGTTTTGATAGATGGAAGATTTCCGAAGCAAGACCGTCAGAGATGTCGATCATGGAAGTCGGCTTCACGCCGAGTTCACGTAATTTCTCGATGATGTCGCGGCGTGCCTCTGGTTTGAGTTGTCGTTCAAGGATGTAATCGTTACCAGACAGATCGGGTTGTATGCCCGGATTCTCCATGAAGATCCTCTTCTCCCGTTCCAGGATCTGTAAGCCGAGGTAAGCACCTCCTAAATCGCCCGATACGCAAAGCAGGTCTTTTTCTTTCGCTGTATTACGATACACGATCTCCTCTTTATTCGCGACCCCGATCGCAGTGATGGAAAGCACCAATCCGGATCGGGAAGAAGTGGTGTCGCCACCCGCAAGGTCGACTTGGTACTGTTTGCAAGCTGCCTGCATGCCGGCATAAAGCTCTTCGAAGGCTTCAAGCGAGAAACGGTTCGACAGGGCGACGCTCACCAGCACCTGGCGCGGAAGCGCATTCATGGCAAACAAGTCGGATAAGTTGACTACGATGGATTTGTAGCCGAGGTGTCTGAGTGGATGAAAAGAGAGGTCGAAGTGAACGCCTTCGACCAGCATATCCGTAGTGGTCACCGTCATTTTTCCCTTCGTGTCCAAGATGGCGGCATCGTCACCGATGCCCTTGAGGGTCTCTTCCGGATGATAAATCGTCACCGAGCGGCGGATTTCTTCGATGAGGCCGAATTCTCCAAGTTCACTGATTTCGGTACGGCGGGATGGGTTTTCTGACATGCCGCAAAGGTAGCCCAAAGCCGTCAGGCTGAAAATCCGCCAAACAAAGCCCTTAAATCTTTGTTAATCAGGGCAAAACAGGTGAGCCAGAGGTTGCCTGACGCCCCCTTAATGCGTACCTTTGCGGAAGAATTGAAGCATAATTCGCTCAAAATGATAACAGTAACTGAAAAGGCCAAGGAAAAAGCAGTGGAGCTGATGCAGCAGGAAAACCGGCCAGCCGACGCATTTATCCGTGTCGGTGTAGATGGAGGTGGCTGCTCGGGTCTTACTTACAAGCTCGAGTTCGATAACGTCATGAAAGCCGACGACAAGGTATTCGAAGACAAGGGCATCAAGATCGTGTGCGACAAGAAAAGCTTCTTGTACCTGGTCGGCACGCAACTCGATTTCACGGACGGACTCAACGGCAAAGGATTTTCCTTCAACAATCCGAACGCGACCCGCACATGCGGTTGTGGCGAGAGCTTCGCTGTGTGATATTTTTTTTGCCCAACCCTAAAGTTTAGAATCAGTCCAAACAACAAGCAGGTCAACCGAAAAGGAAAGAGAGCAGGAATGAGCCAGGACCAGAAAATACTCGACGATCTCGCCCAAAGCGAATACAAGTGGGGCTTCGTCAGCAACATCGATTCGGAAAATGCTCCGAAAGGATTGAACGAGGACATTGTCCGTTTCATCTCTGCAAAAAAGAACGAGCCGGAGTGGTTGTTGGAATTCCGCCTGAAGGCATTCCGTCATTGGCAGACCATGGAAGAGCCGACGTGGCCCAACGTCAATTATCCTCCCGTCGATTTCCAGGACATCATTTATTACTCCGCACCCAAGCCCAAAAAGCAACTCGATAGTCTGGACGATCTCGACCCGGAGATCAAAGCCACGTTCGATAAACTGGGCATCTCGCTCGAGGAGCAGAAGCGATTGGCGAATGTCGCCGTCGATGCGGTCATCGACAGTGTTTCAGTAAAAACGACTTTCCGCGAAACTCTCGCTGAGAAAGGCGTGATCTTCTGTTCCTTCTCCGAGGCCGTTCACGATTATCCGGAGTTGATCAAACAATACCTCGGGTCGGTCGTCCCCTACACCGACAATTTCTACGCAGCGCTCAATTCGGCTGTTTTCAGCGACGGCTCTTTCTGTTATATCCCCAAAGGCGTGCGCTGTCCGATGGAGTTGTCCACCTACTTCCGCATCAACGCATCAGGAACAGGACAATTCGAGCGTACACTCATCGTCGCCGATGAAGCAGCGTACGTGAGCTACCTCGAGGGATGTACGGCTCCGATGCGCGATGAAAACCAGTTACACGCCGCTGTCGTCGAAATCTATGCGCACAAGGATGCTCAGGTGAAATACTCCACGGTACAGAACTGGTATCCCGGAGATAAGGAAGGTCGTGGCGGCATCTACAATTTCGTCACCAAGCGAGGAATTTGCGCCGGAGAACATGCCAAGATTTCTTGGACTCAGGTCGAAACCGGATCGGCTATCACCTGGAAATACCCCAGCGTGGTGTTGAAAGGCGATCATTCCATCGGTGAGTTCTACTCGGTGGCGGTGACCAACAACATGCAGCAGGCCGATACCGGCACCAAGATGATCCACATCGGTAAGAACACCCGAAGCACCATCATATCGAAAGGCATTTCCGGAGGTAAGAGCCACAATTCCTACCGTGGTCTTGTCAGGATCGGAAAACGCGCCGACAAGGCGCGCAATTTCTCCCAGTGCGATTCGCTGTTGTTGGGCGACAAGTGCGGAGCGCATACGTTCCCGTATCTCGAAGTGCACAACAAGACC
>JBJTRB010000287.1:0-7846 GCA_046075925.1 Bacteroidota bacterium
AAGATGTTCTTGACCACCTCGGGTAACACATTGAATCGTGCAGGTCGGTAATCCTGAATGCTCATAGATTGGTCCTCTTCATGCGGTTCACGATTTCATCATGGGTGAGTACCCATGAACAGGGCCTGCCATCGATTCCCATGGATGGTTCCTGACATCCCATCAGCGATTGAAAGATGTTCAGCATCTCCGTACGGTCCAATCGGCGTGCTTGCCGTAAGGCAAGTGATTTCGCCATCGCTCGGGCTGTCTTTTCTTTCAAGGCCACTGTACCTGCTTGTTGCGAGTGTTTGTATTCTTCGATGATGCTTTCCAGAATAGCGTGTTCGGTACCTTTTTCGATGGCGACGGGCGAGCCCTGGAGTACGAATGTGTTGCCGCTGAATTCCTGAATGTCGAAACCTGCATCGCGGAGCGTGGGAAGCAATTCTCTCAGAACAGTCGCGTCTTGAGCGGTGAAAGTGAGATTAGACGGGAATAGTTCATGTTGACAAACGACTGCATGGTCCTGTGTCGACAGGAATTGTTCAAACAGGATGCGCTGATGGGCGGAAACGGGGTCGATGAAAAGCAGGCTGTTTCCACCAAAGTCACAGACGATGGTCTGGTCGGACAGCTGAAAACAATGGGTGGTATCCCGCTTTTCATTTTCCTGAACTGGTTCCAGCGGAAGGGTCGAAGCCTGCCGTGTTTCAGGTGTCAATGTCGTGTCGTTCAACCCTTCGTACAATCGTTCCCAACCACTGACTGAAACGGACTGTCGTCTTTCTGAGTTGAAAGGATTGAAGCCGGTGTTGATCATCACACCGGGTTTCCCGACCGGTCGGTTCATGTCACTGACAGGAACGTCGAATGACGTCTCGCGTTCGAAGTCGAGCGTAGGTGACACGGCGTATTGACCCAATGAACGTTTAACTGCAGCCCGTACGATCGCATAGACCGAGCGTTCGTCTTCGAATTTTATTTCCGTCTTGGTAGGGTGTATGTTCACATCGATCTTTGAAGGATCGATTTCGATATGGATCCAATAAGATGGATAACTATCACTTGGCAGCAATTCGGAAAAAGCATTCACCACGGCGTGATGCAGGTAAGGGTCTTTGATGAATCGGCGATTGACAAAAAAGAACTGTTCGCCTCGCGACTTTTTTGCGAATTCCGGTTTACCCACGAAGCCGCTCAATTTCACCAGACTTGTTTCTTCTGCAACGGGTACCAAGCGTTCGTTGTACAAGCTTCCGTAAATCCCGACGATCCGCTGCCTGTGATTTCCTGCCGGTAATCGGAATATCTCTACGCCGTTTTGCTGAAGGGATAGGCCGACTTCAGGATGGGCAAGGGCCACGCGTTCGAACTCATCGATGATATGCCTGGCTTCAACAGGATTCGATTTGAGGAAATTCCGCCGGGCAGGGATGTTATAGAACAGGTTCTTGATGGAGAAAGCGGTCCCGACTGCAGTGCTCACCGGCTCCTGACTCTTCACTTGCGAACCCTCGATCAGCACTTCTGTGCCGACTTCCTCATCGTGCCTTCTTGTTTTAAGTTCTACCTGGGCAACAGCGGCAATGGAGGCTAGCGCTTCTCCACGGAAACCCATCGTGCGGATGGAGAACAAATCCTGGGCCGCTCTGATCTTGGAAGTGGCATGACGTTCGAACGCCATGCGGGCATCTGCAGCGCTCATGCCGCAGCCATTATCGATTACCTGGATGAGTGTCTTTCCCGACTCCTTGATGTGCACGTCGATCTGAGTGCTGCCGGCGTCGATGGCATTTTCTAAAAGCTCCTTGACGGCCGAAGCGGGCCGTTGAATCACCTCACCGGCTGCAATCTGGTTGGCAACCGAATCTGGAAGAAGTTGAATGATGTCGGACATGATTCCTGAGCGTAAAGTTACTCAAAAACCCAGTTTATTCGATCATTTCCTTAGTCGCTCCTTGAACACTTTCCTGAACTTCTCCACCTTGGGAGCTACCACGAATCGACAGTAGGGTTGATCGCCATTCTGGTTGAAATAGTTCTGGTGATAATCCTCTGCCGAATAAAAAACAGTGAAAGGACTTATTTCAGTGACAATCGGTTCTTCATAAGCTCCACTGGAATCAAGTGCCGCTTTCAGTTCGAGTGCGATTTTTTTCTGTTCGTCGGTATGATAAAAAATGACCGAACGGTACTGGGTGCCGATGTCATTTCCCTGTCGATTCATTTGGGTGGGATCATGTGAAGCCCAAAACGCTTCAAGGATCAGCGGGTAGGAAAGTTTGCGATTGTCATATACCACCTGAACCACCTCGGCGTGGCCAGTAGTGCCGTTGCATACTTCTTTGTAAGCAGGATTTTTCACTGTACCACCACTGTAGCCTGACTTCACGGAAACTACACCATCAAGCAATTGGTATTGTGCTTCGGTGCACCAAAAGCAGCCTCCTCCGACCGTTGCAGTGTCCAGGTAGTTTGATGGGATATCCGAAGGTGTCGAGGTCATGGTCGAGGGTGTTTTTTCAATGGAACTTCCGCACGCAAACAAGTTGATGAGAAAAACAAACAAGAGAGTAGGAAGGTGTCTTTTCATCGAAATAAGAGGACTCATGCAAGAACAGTTGCAAACGGATAAGGTTCAGTAAAAAGCAAGAGAAAAAAATGGATTTATCGGGTCACTTTGAACCAGGAATGCCCGTAAATGCGCCCGGGATTTTCAGCATCCCGCATCACAATTTGAAAAAGTCCTTCATCAATCAGTGTGAAGCTGACGGAACAATGGGTGGTATGCGATCGGATATCGGCAGTGCGTTCGTCGTACCATTCCAATTTGCCTTGGTATTCACGGAGGCAGACGAACGTGACGTTGTGTACTGCGTCCTCGGAGCTATCCGGCGACAGGTACGCATGTACGTATGCGGTCGCTCCGAGATCTTCCTCCAAGTTCATTTCGAGCGTTTTTCCTGCAATACCTGCATCACCCATCTTACTTTCTGAAAGGCCCTGATTGTTCACTACAAGCCTCTCCAGCCGTTGGCCATAGAGGCTGCCGGATGCAAAGACAAGTAGAAGGATGATTATTTTCCTTTTCATAGATTCTTAAAAAAGGGGTTACAAGGGTAATGAATTAAATCAATAAAGCCAAAACAATTGGCTGGAAATCAAAGCCATGTAGGGAGGAGCGACTATGCTGCCAAGTTTTTTTCTGAATTGATGGCTTTTGATAAAACAGCCAATCCCGCCAGTCCGGAAATGCAGGAGGCAACCAGGATCGAAATCTTAGCCGAGTCTGCAAAGCCGCTTGCCGGGAAGGCAAGCATTGTCACAAACATCGACATGGTGAAGCCGATGCCCCCAAGTAACCCGATGCCAAGTATCTGCAAGTGATTCACGCCGCCGGGCAGCTTGCTCCAACCCAAACGCACCGCAATCCACACAAAGGAAAATATCCCCAGCGGTTTGCCGACCATCAAGCCAGCAAGAATGCCGATTCCCAATGCGGAGCCGAATAAGTCCTGCCAATCCATCCGGATAGCGACCGCCGTGTTAGCCAAAGCGAATACGGGCATGATGAAGTGGTTGACTGGCCGGTAGAGCAGATGCTCTAAACGCTGCAACGGATCATTGTGTCGCAACGCATCATAGGGAATGAAAAAGGCCAGCAGTACTCCCGAAATGGTCGCATGAACACCTGTCATATGGAGTGAGTACCAAAGTATACACCCGGTCAATAGGTAGGGCCAAAGGGACTCGACTCTTTTTTTGTTCATGAAAAAGAGCAACACCATCAGCAGCAACGTGACGATCAGCCAGGATGACTGGATACCGTCAGAATAGAAAATGGCGATTACCAAAACCGCTCCGAGGTCATCAGCGACCGCAATCGCAGTAAGCAGGATCTTCAGGGCATCCGGGACTCGACTCCCCAACAACGACAAGATTCCTATGGCGAAGGCGATATCTGTTGCCATTGGGATTCCCCAACCGCCGGAGGTGGGAGATCCGGAATTGAAAAGGTGGTAGAGTAAAGCAGGAACCAACATGCCACCTGCGGCCGCAGCGACCGGAAGCGAGGCTCGAAGAAAACTGGAAAGCTCTCCAGCCATCGCCTCTCTTTTGATCTCGACTCCGACCAACAGAAAAAAAATCGCCATCAAGATGTCATTGACAATGAACAACGGACTCAGATGGATGGCGTGGGAAGATTCCGTTTGGGAACTTCCAGTCCAGAAGTGAATGTAGCCGTCTCCAATCGGGGAGTTAGCGACAAAAAGTGAGAACGCGGTACAGACTATGAGCAGTACGCCCGTGAATCGCTGGCTGTTATAGAAAATACGGAAAGAAGCACCCAGGCGATTCAACATGATGGCTATCCTGTTATTCTATCAGTGATTATTTCCAGTCTGCAATGAACAAGTTGGTGTCCCTGGTGCCGTTGTTATTCCGGTTACTCGAGAAGACCAAGGTGCGTCCGTCCCGCGAGAAGACAGGAAACGCATCGAACACTTTATCGTAGGAAACCTGCTCCAAATCATTACCGTCTGCGCCGATCATCCACAAGTTGAACTTGTAGCCTTTGGTTTGGTGATTGGAAGAAAAAATGATCTTCTTCCCATCCGGAGTGAAGTAGGGGGCCCAATTTGCTCCTCCAAGTTTGGTTATCTGTTTCAGATCGGTTCCATCTACATTGCACGTGTAAATTTCCATGTTGGTCGGGGTAACAAGACCTTCCTGCAATAATTCCTTGTAGCCGGAAATCTCTTCGCTGGTTTTTGGTCGGGAGGCGCGAAACACCAGTTTCGTTCCATCAGGAGAGAAGAATGCTCCTCCGTCGTAGCCAAGTTCGTTCGTCACTTGCACAAGTCCGCTGCCATCGGTGTTCATGATGTATAACTCCAAGTCGCCGCTCCTAACCGAGGTAAAAACGATTTTGTCGCCACGTGGGCTCAGGGTGGCTTCTGCATCGTAGCCGGGAGAATCGGTCAGCTTCGTTCGGATTTTTCCGTCCAGCCCTGCAACGTAAATGTCAAAGTCCTTGTAAAGCGCCCAGACGTATTTCTTGTCGGCACGCGGAGCAGGCTTGGGAGGGCATGCTGTGTCGCCTTCATGCGTGGATGCATACAGTACGAGGCTGTCTCCGGGAAGGAAATAGGAACAGGTGGTTCTTCCTTGTCCGGTGCTCACCATGGAAGGATTGAAACGGTCGATATCGGCAACGAATATCTGGTCGCAGGGTACTCCTTTTTTCGGATCGGTGGACTGGAATGAAACACGTTTTCCATCGAAACTGAAATAAGCCTCCGCATTATCGCCTCCGAAGGTCAACTGCCTCACATTGTTAAAGTGTTTTTCTTCTGCATAATGGACGGTCGAATCGGCCGACTTTCCAGCCTGTGCTTGAGCATTCGAACAGATCATTGCAAACAAGCAGCCTACAACTGATACCAGAACTGATTTTTTCATGCTCACAAGGTAACAACCCTTGATCCTTCAGCCAAGTCGAAGTTCCCTTTCTATTCATAGATTTGCAGTCGTAAAATCCTTAAGACATGAACATTCGCTTGCGCTCTCTCGTTTTCTGTTTCCTCTCCCTGTTGTTATTCGATTCTTGCCATCGCAAGTCGGATGCTCCCAACACCGCAGATGATTTTCTGGCTGCGTGGATCGATAGTTCGGTCGCTCCAGGTGTCGACTTCTTCCGGTTCGCCACGGGCAATTGGATGAAAAACAATCCGATCCCGGATGCTGAAAGGCGCTGGGGAATCGGCAATCTTGTACAGGAAGAGGTGTATGCAAAGCTCAGAAGTCTGAGCGAAGAGGCGGCATCGGACGCTGCAGCTCCCGCTGGTTCCAATCGGCAACGCATCGGTGCCTTTTGGTCATCGGGCATGGACTCTGCCACCATCGAATCGCTTGGTTTGGAGCCTTTGAAAAAAGAGTTGGAAAGCATCGACGCAATCAAGGACATCAATTCTCTGAGAACGGTTTTAGCACGTCAACAAATGATTGGCGTTTCCCCACTGTTCGACATGGCAGTTTATCAGGATGAGATGAACAGCGAGCAGTTCACACTTCATCTTTATCAGGGAGGTCTAGGCTTGCCTGATCGCGACTATTACTTCAACAACGATGCTCGAACCAAAGGTATTCGGGAGGAATATGTCCGACATATTTCCACTATCCTGAACCTTTCCGGTTTCACTGCTACACGTGCGGCTTCTTCGGCTCAGTCCATCATGAAATTCGAGACGGCTCTTGCGAAGACAAGCCGGAAGCTTGAGGATCTACGCGACCCGTATGCCAATTACAACAAGATTTCCGTTTCCGAGTTCGATAACTCACATGAAAAATTCAGCCTGAAATCCTTACTCGGCTTGATGGGCTTGGAGAAGATAGACACTGTGATCGTAGGTCAGCCAGAATTCTTCAGCTTTGTAGACAAGGAATTGGCGTCTGCCTCCCTTGAGCAATGGAAGGACTACTTGCGTTGGAACCTTGTCAGCAGTTATTCGAAATACCTCAACGCTTCCTTTGACCAGGAGACGTTCCGTTTTTATGGATCGGTACTGACAGGAGTAAAGGTGCAACGACCTCGTTGGAAGCGTGTGCTGAATGACGAGGAAGATTTCCTGGGCGATGCCCTTGGCCAGTTGTACGTAGATAAGTTTGTTTCTCCGAACATGAAAACCAGGTACGAAAAGTTGGTCGGTAGCATGATGGAGACGTATGCCGAGCGTATCAAAGGCCTGGATTGGATGTCGGATACCACCAAGCAAAAAGCACAAGCCAAACTTTCGGCGGTCACCAGCAAGGTGTGTTATCCGGATAAATGGAAAGATTATTCTTCCTTGCAATTGGAGCGAGGCGCTTATCTGTCCAATATCATGCGTTGCAGGGAGTGGCAGTTCGGTTACCAGACTGCTAAGCTTTTCAAGCCGGTCGATCGTACGGAATGGGATATGACGCCTCAGACCTACAACGCGTATTACAATCCATCGAATAACGAGATCGTACTCCCTGCTGCGATTTTCCTGATACCTGGCTTGCCGGATTCACTCGCCGATGACGCCATTATCTATGGCTATGCAGCGGCTTCCACTATCGGTCATGAGATCACACATGGTTTTGACGATCAAGGCAGACAGTTCGATCCGAAAGGTAATCTTTCCAATTGGTGGACCGCTGGTGATTCCATCCGTTTCTCCACCAAGGCCAAGTTGATGATCGATCAATTCAGTGGTTACGTCGTATTGGATAGCATGCACGTCAACGGCGAAGCATCGCTTGGGGAGAATATTGCAGATCTGGGTGGAGTCGTGATTGGTCTGGAGGCCTTCAAAAAAACGGAGCAGTACAAGTCGGGCAAACTGACCGATGGATTGACGCCTGTTCAACGGTATTTCCTGGGTTACAGCTTGGGCTGGCTGGGACATGCACGCGATGCATCTTTGGCCAATCAGATCATGACCGATGTGCATGCTCCCAATTTCCTTCGCGTGAACGGTCCGTTCAGCAACATTCCTGAATTCTATGATGCCTTCGGTATCAAAGAAGGAGATGCGATGTGGCGACCCGATTCATTGCGGGTGGTCATCTGGTAAATCAGGGTCAGTAGGCCATCACCTTCAGATCGAAGTCAGTGCCGCTGGTGTCCAATCTTTCAGGATGCCTGTGGCTGATTTCCATGCTGAAACCGGCAGGGTCGACAACGACCGATTTCCATTCACGTTGAAATGCAGCACTTCGTGCAGCGCCTTTTTCAAAAACTTGAAAACCGATTTCCGGATCGTCGGACTGCATCCGTAATTCAATCAATTTGATGGCAGGAAGCTGTAAAGGGTAATTACGACCTGGTCGTTTCTTG
>JBJTRB010000288.1:0-3628 GCA_046075925.1 Bacteroidota bacterium
TGTATGACTGGACCCATTTGGTTGGCACCGGGAATGTCCTTGTGGGTGAGGACGGCGCGAACTCCCGGGAGATCTTTTGCTGAAGTCGTATCGATCGACAAGATCCTTGCATGTGCATGCGGGCTGTAGACCACCCTGCCGTGCAAAAGTCCACTTACTGGAATGTCATCGATATAAACCGATTTACCAGAAACATGGTTGTTGGCGCTATCGTGAGGAACCGAGTTCATCTGTTTTTTGAGTCGTGCCAGAATTTCAAAATCAGGTTACCCGAAACGGTCTGACGAAAGGCTGCACCTGAGCGTGCATCCGAGATCGGGTGAAAATGTTTCCGTACCAACTCGGCAGCAGTTTCAGCGTTTTCCTGCGACCACGGTTTTCCAATCAGGAATTCCTCTGCAGCAAGCGCTCGCTCTGTCTTTGCAGCCATTCCGCCAAAAGCAAGAAGAGCATCTTTTACTAAGCCATCATGTGTTCTTAGGCGAAACGCGCCACTCAGTGTGGAAATATCGAGGTCTCGTCTCTTTGATACTTTATAGGAGCGGATGAACAAGTCCTGATCAGGGATCGGGATGATGATATGAGTGATCAATTCTTCTTGTGTACGGACCGTGGTTCGGTAGCCGGTGATGAAGTCACTCATCGGAATCGTCCGTTGTCCATGAAGGCTGGTCAATCGGACTTTTGCTTCGTAGGCCATCAAGACCGGTAATGTATCGCCAATGGGCGAGGCTGATCCGAGATTGCCGCCAAGTGTGGCGAGCGAGCGGATTTGTCTGGAGCCGAACACATCCAATATTCCAGTAAGTGCCGGTAATTCTTTTTTCAGTCGGGTGCGTATGGTTTCCAGGCTGCAGCCCGAACCAATGGTGATATCCTTTTCGGTAATACTGAGCGATTTTAAGGATTCGATTCCAGAAAGATCCAGCAGATCGGTGAGGACTTCGTGTCTTTTGGTCACCCGAAGAGCCAAGTCGGTCGCTCCGCTGAAAAGTATCAGCTCAGGATGTATTGCTTTCAATCGCACGGCCTCTTCGATAGTGGCAGGTCTGAAGTAGCGTTGGGTATGGGTTGTTATCTCAAGATGCTGCTCTTTGGGAATCGCGTCAAGCAGTTCAGCGGTTGCTTTGGCATTGTGATCGAAACTGTCTGGCAGCTTGTTTTTCAGTGCTGATTCGGCTGCTTCGATAATCGGACGATAGCCGGTGCATCGGCAAAGGTTGCCGGTGAGGGCGTCCTCGATATCTTCGTGTGTAGCGGATCCTGCTTGCTTTTTCAAGGCGAGTAGCGACATCACGAACCCTGGTGTGCAATAGCCGCATTGTGTGCCGTTGCAGTCGACCATGGCTTGTTGTACAGGGTGCAGTTTTCCCTCTTCTGAAAGGTCTTCCACTGTGATGAGTTGCTTGCCATGCAACATCGGCAAGAACAGCAGGCAAGAGTCGACAGCTGAATACTGCATCTTACCCGACTTGTCGGATTCGCCGAGCACCACGGTGCAAGCCCCACAGTCTCCTTCTGCGCAACCTTCCTTTGTTCCATGGCATCCGCTGTTTTCACGGAGGAAGCGCAGCACCGTTGTCGTAGGAGAGATCTTCTCCTTGGTCAGATCGATGCCGATCGTTTTTCCTTTATGTACAAAGCGGACCTTATGATCGTTCATTGTTTGTCAGTTAATCAAGACTGCTGCCGTTGACTTTCAAATTTACTAATATTCGTATCGGAATAGGAGAGAAGTGCACCATTCTTATGGATGATGTTCAAGAACGATTGTTCATTAGTACAAAGCAGGTTCGATGTTGTTTGCTGTGTTCACGCCTTGTTGTAAGGGGTGATAACTTGCATGGGCGATGACAACTGTGAGTCATTACAGGAGCTGCTTGGCTTTTACTCGACAGAATTGAATGATGTTGTATGTCGGTATGTAGTGCCATCGAATAATTGGATTAACCTGTCGGACGTGGAGTGCATAACCACCTAATTCCCGGCGCAGATCAGTGCGAGATTTTCATTGGCTTTATTTGAAATTCCATCCTTTGCAGAGGATCCGTTCCTGGTTATCTCCAAAGCGGTTTTGCTGAACCGACCGCTGGGCAAGTGTTTGGGGCTGAAACTTCATGTTAAATCCCGTTTTTCGCCCTTGCAAAAGTTACTTTTTGACGTTTTTTAGCCCTCTTTCGACTTCATTTTACCCTTTCATCGTCTTTTGTTTGAAGGGAAAATGGAATGGCTGAATTTTGCAACTCTGCAGGTTTTCAGGTGTTATCCGGAAATGCCTTCTTGATGCGATATGCGTAGAGTCCAGTCGTTGATTTCGGTCCTTTTGTTCGGTTTTGCCTTTGCAACCAATGCGCAGGTGAGGACTGTTTTCAGCGAGCAACCGTCATCGGCCGGAGCTTTGCCGCCTGCTACGTTGGAAACAATCCTCCGACAGAACAGACTTTTACATGAGCAAGGTCGTAGTGTTACGTGGTACGGAAAAGCAGCCAACCTTAACAGTAATGTGTGTGGTACATGCAGGGATATGGGAGCTGAAAATGGCTGGGATGTATGGCAGGCGGAGCAAGGATTGAATTATGATTCTTTAGGATTGCAGCTTTCATCCATCACCAGTCCCGTCACTCCGCGGTTCACCATTACGACAGGCCCCGGAATTGATCCGCTGACTCCTGGTCTGAATCCGGGCGATCCTCCGATCACCCTAGTGGCTCCTCCGGGTTTCGGTTCCAGTTCCATCTTTCTTGGCCAAAGGCAAACGGACGGTATCGGAGGCGGTTGCACCACCCAGCAAAGTCAGTTACGCGCCGGATGTGCCGAGCGACTGACATATTGTTTCAACGTTGGCATCAACGACACCAATTTCATTTATGCTTATGCCTTCGTGATGGAAAATCCGAACGACAGCTCGCACACGCTTTTTTCCATGCCCTACGTTGAGTTCATGATCCTGGATGCCAATGGGGATACGCTCCCATGTGCGTATCAGCGGTACATTGCCAGTGAATCTTTTCCGGGTCAATATACGTGCAACGAGCCCCGCTTGGCTTCGGGGGGTGGACAAGGTGGAGCTGTTTATCGCGACACTGCCGTTTACAAGCCTTGGACGGTGGAAGGTGTCAATCTTTCGCCCTATATCGGTCAGACGTTGACGGTGGTGATTACGAATGCGGATTGTCAATTGAGCGGACACTTTGCACATTCCTACTGGGACTTCGCTTGCGGTTCTCAATCAGCTGTGGTCCGTCCTAATTGCTATGCAAACGCACCCGATACGTTGGTAGCTCCTGCATCGGCAGATACCATCAACGCTTATTCGTACGAATGGTATCTCAATAACAATCCGGTTCCGGTAGGATTCGGACAGGTAATAACGCCATATGCCCAGAATGGAGATACATTCACTGTAAAAGTGATTACGCCAACAGGTTGCAACTGGTATGCGCGTTATGTTCCCCAGCATTTTACAGTTTCAACGGATTTCACTTATCAAGTGACATGCGGATCAGCACAATTCCAGGCAAATAGTTTTTCTCCTTCTGCAGAAGATCCCATATCCTATTGGTCGTGGAGTTTCTCCGGGGGCACTCCCTTCACATCCGACACAACGGATCCCGGTCCTGTTTACTTC
>JBJTRB010000289.1:0-6649 GCA_046075925.1 Bacteroidota bacterium
TCAAAAAACAGGATGGGTAGGGCGGAGGCAACTATTTCTTCCAGGTAAAACGGAAAGTGGTTCCTTTTCCCCAATCCGATTCAACCATCACTTTTCCATCCTGCTGCTCTACGATCTTTTTTACAATGGTCAAACCAAGGCCAGTGCCTTCCGATTTATCCTTGGGCAATAGCGTTTGAAACAATCCGAACACCTTCTCCTGGTGTTCAGGCTTGATGCCCTTGCCATTATCCTTAATGGCAAACTCCCAGCAGTGGCCCACATCCCGGAAGTGAATCTGAATGTGAATATCTGGCTTGTCGTTGTGTTTAATACCGTTAAGTATCAGATTTTGAAGCACTTCGTGTATTTTAATTTTCTCCATTTCAACCAACGGAAACTCGTCGGGATATTCAATACGAACATTCGCGGGAGGGCAAATAAGGTCTATTATGTTGTTTATCAACAACTTAAGGTCCACCGGCTCTGGATCCACGCGATTATTCGCCATACGGCTGTAATGCAGAATTCCGTCAACCATCTGCTGCATGCGATCGGTGCGCGACTTCATCATACTGAGCAACTCAAACACCTCGGTAGTCATGGCTTCGCCCAGCTCATCTTCGATGAATTGTGCCAGGCTGGAAAGTCCACGCAGCGGTGCTTTCAGATCGTGTGAAACGATGTACACATATTCTTCAAGCTGTTTATTCGCACACTGGAGTCGCTCATTCATTTTTCGCAATTCATCGCGCTGACGATACAGTGTCTCGTGCATAGCGATCTTGGTTTGTACGATGCGCGCTTCCGTTTCAGAGGGAATGACATCGGTAATTCCCCAGTCATAATAACGCACCAGCTCATCCATTCCACAGAGTGTTTGCATGCAAAGCAACACCGATACGTCGGGTGCTGTTTGCCGTACTTTCGCCAACCACTCCTCAGAAAGTCGTTCGAAATGTCCCTGTGAAATCAGCAACACACAGGCGCCAATGGATGAGAGAGCATCGAACGCCTCTTGAAAATCATCTGCCTGAAAAACGGTTCGTCCTTCTTGCATCAACATCTCTGCGATACGTCGCGAAGAAGTTGTTCCATCTCCGAGCAAGAGCAAATGAGTGGATTCGTAGGGCTTGGCGGACGCAGAAACCGTTCGTTGAAGTGTCGTTGGATACAGTTGCACCATATGAGTATCAGTCTATGGTAGCAAACTAACCTGCCGAAAGCGGCAGTGCGTGCATTTTTGAAGTAAACCTTGCGTTTGGCGCTACTGATACAAAATCAGCGCTTAATCAATTTGATGCAGCGTTGCCTTTCTGCATCAATCTGGAGGAAATAGGCTCCAGGAGCCAGGTCGGACCAATAAAAAGACCAGTCAGTAGCCCCGGGGAGCAAACTCATCGACTTTGAAAAAATCGATCGACCGAGTGCGTCACGCAGCGTTAACGTACCATTACAGCGTTTCTGGCTCAAGATGGTTATCTGTAAATGATCGGAGAAAGGATTCGGGTATGCTTCTATGTGAAACGCAAGTTCTGGTTCATCGATGCCGACCAATGAAACGCGTTGGTTAGGCGATAGCGCGCTGCAGCCCGATGACTCAAAAACTTCAACCGCATAATTTCCAGAAAGGGTCGCCGTGTATTGCTGACCTGTTGCACCTGAAATAGGAACGTTGTTGTAATACCACTGATAGGTTGCATATCCTCCCGGAGCAATCAGCGTGTCGCCGACCTGCGTGAAGGCGGGCACGGGAGGAACAATGTCTACTTGCACCAACGCAGTAGCGTATAGTGTATCGGTGCCGACAGGATTGGATGCAATCAACTGCACCGAATAATTTCCGGCGTTTGTATAACAAATATTAGTAGGGTTTTCGACTGTCGAAGTCGACGGCGTACCTCCAGGAAATAACCAGGACCACGAAGTCGAATTGAGCGACAGGGAAACGAAGTCAATGCAAGAACCCGCACATATACCGCTGTCCGAAACAATGAAATTAGCAGTCGGCAATACAGAACAGTCGACCGCGGAGATGAAATCTGTTTGAACCACCGATCGGGTGCAGAAACCATCACTGACCGTGAGCGTGACGTCATAGTTTCCAGGCTGCGGATAACAAACAGCCGCAACGTTCTGTCCGAAGGATGAGGTGGGAATGGCTCCTTGGAAACTCCACGTCCATGAAGTCGGTGTGCCCGTCGATGTTGCGCTAAAAGAAATACAGGCGTCGCGGCATATGGTGCGATTAGCGGTCGAAAATTGTGGAGTAGGGGAGGCGCGTAAAACCACGTAATTGTTCTTGGCCCGCGTTGTGGAACATCCCGCTGTGTTGGATGCGGTGAGAACGACCGAATAGGTGCCTGGAGCAGTGTAGGTATGAGATGGGCCTTGCAAGGTGGAGGTGGCGCCATCGCCAAAACTCCATGCATAGTTGGTGGCACCTGTAACCGCAGACGAAAAATTGACTGTCAACGTATCACAGCCGGTGAGCGCGCTGCCTGTAAAATTGACGGTTGGCAATGCAGCGATGGATAGGGTAGTGGCGGCCGTATCGGTGCAACCGGATCCATCCACAACGACGAGCGTGGCCGTAAAAGTACCGGCGGCAGCGTAAACATGGGCCGGGGACGACTGCGAAACCGTGGGGCTGCCGTCTCCGAAATTCCAATTGAAGGTGCCGCTGCTTCCGGTATTATTGAACCTGACGGTATCCCCGGCACAAACAGAAGTAGGCGAAGTGAACGCGGCAATGGGAGAGGGAACGACGTTCACCTGAAGTCGCGCAGTATCACTACAGCTTCCTTGTATAGCGATCAGTTGTACAGGATAGGTACCGGGATTAGAGTAAAGGTGGTTCGGAGCTGCGCTTGCGGAAGTGCCGCCATCGCCAAAGTTCCACACATACGTTGGTGACCCGGAAGTGGTGTTAGAGAAAACAGCTGTGTAGGGCGCACATCCGGTCGAAGACGCTACACTTATCTGAGCAACTGGAGCAGGACCCACCGTAACGGTAATAACCGTGTCGTCAGAACAGCTTCCGATTGAAACCGTCTGGCGCACCTGATACGTACCCGGTACCGAATAGAAATGGTTGGGAGAAGATTGCACGGAACTGGTTCCGTCGCCGAAATCCCAAGAATATACAGGAGCCCCTCCACTGATGATGGAAAGGTCGGTGAACCGGACCGAATCACCGACACAGACGGATGGCGCGGAAAAAGAAGCCGTAGCGAAAGGGCGTACATCGATCGCATTGATGACGCGCAACGTGTCCGAACAACCGGCCAGTTCAGCTATCAATGAAACCGAGTAAGCACCTGTCGTATTGTAGAGATGGCTGGGAGCGGTAGCGGAGGAGGTTGCGCTTCCATCGCCGAAGTCCCAAGTATAGGTGGCCGTTGGAGAAGTGTTGTTGGCAAATTGCACATTGATAGGACCACATGAAACGACAGAGGAAGGAGAGAACGCTGCTACAGGCGTAGGGAATACCTCCACCGTCAAGGATGTGTCATCCGTACACGAACCCGAAGCAACGGTAAGCCGAACAGTATAGGTACCGGCGGCCGCATACAGGTGACTAGGGGAGCTTACTGTGGATGATGTGCCATCGCCGAAATCCCATGAACTGGTAAATCCGCCTCCGGTAGAAAGATTGTTGAAGGCATTGTTTGATCCGAAACAAACTTCGGTCGTGCTGAAGCTGCTGAAGGGGCGCGCTGTTACGCTGACGAAATTCGTTCGCACCAACGTATCGTAACAACTACCAAGCGAGGCAATCAAAGTGACGGTATATGTTCCTGCCGAATTGTAGGTGTGTACCGGGTTGGCTACCGTACTGACAGCCGCACCATCGCCGAAATTCCAACTGTAGTTGGGAGAGCCTGCTGTAGTATTGGTGAATGTAACAGGTGACCCCGTACAAATGGAGAGGGGAGAGGCTGTAAAACCCGCTACTGGTGATGGGTTCACCGTAACGGTGACAACCGTATCGTCCGTACAGCTTCCTGCGTTGGCCGTGAGGCGCACCTGATAAACACCCGGGTTGACGTACAAGTGGGTGGTGTTGGCAGTCGAAGCAGTCGGAGATCCATCTCCGAAATCCCACGTGTAACCAGTGATTGTACCACTTGGAATGGTGGAGAGATTGGAAAAGCGCATCGTGTCGCCTTGACAAACGGTTGTGACCGAAAAGGAACTTCGCGGCGTGGGGCTGATGGTGATCGTTGTCGAACCGGTATCTGAACAAAAATCTTTTGTGGCTATCAGTGTTGCCGTGTAGGTTCCGTAGTTCGAATAGAAATGACTTGGTGACGCCTGCGAAGAACCGGCGGACCCGTCACCGAAGTTCCAGGAATACGATGTGGGAGAGCCGCTTGTGGTATTGGAAAAGACGACCGCCGTCGGAAAACAGCTGAGTGTGGTGCTGGGCGTAATGCTGACAACCGGAACCGGCCCAACGTAAACGGTTTGAACCGTATCATCGCTACACGCAGCGGTATTGACCGTGAGTCGTACCTGATATGTACCGGGTGCGCCATAAAGATGAACCGGAGAAATCTGATTGTTGTTGGGTGTTCCATCTCCGAAATCCCAAGAATAGCTGGTGATGGTAGAGCCGTTTCCGGAACTGGTATTACTGAAAGGAAGAATGACGCCGAAGCAGACCGAGTCGGCAACCGCATAGGAGCTCCTGGGACTGGTTGATATGGTAATCAGGTTGTTTGCTCGTACAGTGTCAGAACAGAAACCTTGAGTAGTAATCAGGGTAACGGTGTAAGTCCCTGCTAAAGTATAAATATGGCTGGGCGACGTCGCGGTAGCTGTTCCTCCGTCACCGAAGGTCCATGAATAAGTGCCGTTACCCGTTGATGTGTTGTTGAAGATGATAGACGCAGGAGTACAACCCGTGATTGCGCTTGGCGTGAATGCGGCGCTTGGCTGAGGTGCTACGGTAATGGTGATAATGGTATCGTCCGAACAGCCGCCTGCGGTAGAGGTCAGACGCACTTGATAAGATCCTGGGTTCGAATAATAATGCCTTGGAGAGGTGGCCGAAGTCGTCGCGCTGCCATCACCGAAATCCCAGAGATAGGACGTGATGGGGCTGCCATTTCCATTGGATTGATTCGTGAAAACAGACGTGTCGCCCAGACAAACAGATGAGTTCACGCTGAACGAGGACGTAGGCTTCGGCACGACACTCACCACATTGTTGGTGTAAAGGGTGTCGGTACAATTACCGTTGGTGGCCACCAGGTAAACAGAAAAGGTTCCTGATGTGGTATACGTATGGATGGGACTCGCCTGTGTGGAGGTGGATCCATCTCCGAAGTTCCATGTATAGCCTGTCGCCCCCAGTGAATTATTGTTGAACGTGACACTCAACGGTGGACACCCGCTGGTGTTGGATAAGGAGTAGTTGATGATCGGTCCTGTTTGGACATTGACCGTGGTGGGCGAAACGGATTGACAGCCATAACTGTCCACGACAGTAAGCGCAACAAGGTAAGACCCGGGTGTTGCATAGGCATGAGCAACATTCTGTCCGGACGCAGCGGGAGATCCGTCTCCGAAGTTCCAACTCCACGACACAATGCTTCCAAGCGTCGTGCTTCCTTGTCCTGAAAAATAACCGTTAGCACCCGTGCAAATGGTAGGTGCAGTGAAAAAAGCATTGATGAATCCGACTTCGACGGTCACCGGTATGCGATAAAAGCCAGGACATGTTCCTACATAGTAGGTGGTCGTACTGCTCAATGGTGGAGTCGTGTAGGTAACGCCTGTTCCGATCGGGTTCTGAGATGTCTCTGTGGAATACCACGCGATGGTTGCTCCAGTGGGAAGCGAACCGGTAGTGGTTGCAGTAAGCGTAGCGCTTGTTCCCTGACATACGGTATCGGGGACAACCGCCAAGGAGAAAGAGGGATAAGACTGATTCGGTAATCCGACCGTTCCACGTGTAGCACCATTTGGAGGAAAGTTGACAACACTGGCAGAATTGCACGTGCCGTTGTTGCCGCCGTTCGCGGTGCGCGGAACCACTCCATTGGAAATGGCGATATAGCCTCCGCCTCCGCCTCCGCCGGGACCATATGAATCCGCGTTGCCGGTTGATACGTTTTGAATGCCCCCTGCACCGCCGTTTGCATTCACGGTGATACCGCTAATGGTACCGTTGGCGTCCACGATGATGGTGCCACCAGCTCCTGCGCCACCAGCACCATCAGCACTTGTGTTGAATAGCGGCGGAACCGCAGAGCTTGCACCCGGATTGCCATCCGACGAAATCGTGCCGCCGCCATTGACAGTGCCACGTGTGGTGATGAACACAATGCCTCCGCCAGCGCCACCAACGCCGCCTTTGCTATCGTTTTGATCACCGGCACCACCACCACCGCCCATGAAAATCCTTCCTGTGGAATAATCCAATGGTCTGCCACCGAGTCCGCCGTTGGTGCGACGATAGTCGCCGCCCCAAGTAGTGTTGCCTGGTGGCAAGGTCAACTCGTCCTGATTGGAGTTAGCAAACGTGTAGCCTCCGCGACCTCCTCCTCCGAAGGAGGAAAGTGCAAAGCCGACATACTCCAGGTTCCACGCAGGAGAATAAGCGGGATTCGGGTCTGGTGTTCCTCTTCCACCAACCCATGGCAGCGCGGCCGCGTTTCCG